>CAZWCD010000014.1:20934-32855 GCA_964632275.1 uncultured Thermodesulfobacteriota bacterium | reverse complement strand
AGCGTCGGCATCCTGGGCTTTCCGGTGACCCGTTCGCAGCTCAGGGCCATGACCGCCCTGGCCGAGGACAGCCTCATCAGCATGGGCAGCCTGTGCAGCATGGCCAAGGTGAAGATGCCCAGCCTCACCGAGGTGGTCGACCGGTTTGAAAAGCAGGGGATTCTGTCGCGGGTGCGGGATGAAGCCGACCGCAGGGTGGTGCGGGTGCGCTTTACCGATAAAGGGAAAAAAATGCACCGGACAATGCTCAAGCGTCGCGAGGAGGAACTGCAGGGGGTATTCGGACCGTTGAACCCGAAGGAACGCGCTGACCTGGTGAAGGCGCTTGAAACGATCACCGCACTTTTGAACAAGGTGGTTTCCGGTACCGCGAAACAAAGGAGATAGGGGTATGCGTCAGATTGCGCTGTATGGAAAGGGAGGCATTGGAAAATCAACGGTTGCATCGCACCTGTCATACACCATGGCCGAGCGGGGCTTGAAGGTGCTCCAGGTGGGCTGCAGCCCCAAGAACGACAGCACCAACCAGCTCCTCAAGACCTTTCCTCCCACCATTCTCGACGTGTTGCGCGCCAAGGAGTATGAGTACGACGAGGTGGAGCTGGACGAGATCATTACCAGGTCACCGCTTGCCATTGCCGGCGCGGGGAGCATCTACTGCGCCGAGAGCGGCGGCCCGGAGCCGGGGGTGGGGTGCGGCGGCAAGGGGGTGGTGGAGGCAATTGAAACGCTCACCCGACTGAACGTGTTTCAGACGCTCGCCATTGACGTTGTGATCTACGACATCCTCGGGGACGTGGTCTGCGGCGGTTTTTCCCTGCCCATCCGCAAGGGATATGCCCAGGAGACCTATGTTATCACCAGCGGTGAGCTGGAATCGCTCTACCAGGTAACCAATGTCTCAAAGGCCATCCGCAGGTTTGACCGGCGCGCCGGTTCCAAGCTGGGCGGCCTGATTGTCAACCTGCGAAGGATGAAGAACGAGATGGCCATCGTGACCGATTTTGCCCGGCTGGTCGGTTCGCGGATCGCCGGCATCATTCCCTACAGCCAGACGGTGAAGGAATGCGGCGGACAGGGGATGACCGTTTTTGAATGCGCGCCCGGTTCGGCGGAGGCCGGCATCTACCGCACCCTTGGTGAGGATGTATTCAACAACACCCATATGGTCATTCCCAATGCCATCAGCTTCAAGGAGCTTTACAGCTGGTGGCTTCCCTACATTAATTGAAGCCGCCCGGCGGACATTCCAGCGTGAGTGCCGCCGCACACTTCACCACTGATTCAGACCCGGAGGAGGGCAATGAGGCAAATCGCTATATACGGCAAGGGCGGGATCGGCAAGTCCATGGTTTCTTCCCACATATCCTTCGCGCTGGCAAAAAAAGGGTTCAAGGTGCTCCATGTGGGCTGCGATCCCAAGCATGACAGCACCCGCCTGCTGCTCAAGGGGGTGATGCCCGAGACCATCCTGGAGACCCTGCGGGCGAAGGATTTCAACATACAGTTGTTGTCGATGAATGAGGTGATTTTTGAGAGCTCCTTTAAAAACGAATGCGAGGGGGAGATTTATTGCGCCGAGAGCGGCGGCCCCGACCCCGGCGTGGGATGCGGCGGCAAGGGGGTGGTTGAGGCCATCGAGGCGCTGAAACATTTGAATGTCTTCGAGCAGCTGAATCTTGACGCGGTGCTCTACGATGTCCTCGGCGACGTGGTGTGCGGCGGGTTCTCCATGCCCATCCGCGAGGGATACGCGCGGGAAATTTACATCGTTTCCAGCGGCGAGATCGAAGTGCTGTTCGCCGCCTCCAATATCTTCAAGGCCATACGTCGATTCAATCCCCGCTCGGGCGCCCAGCTGGGCGGCATCATCGGCAATCTGCGGGAATTGAAGAACGAACAGCGGATACTCACCGAATTTGCCGAGCGCTGCGACACCCAGGTGGTGGGATTTATCCCCTACAGCGAGAAGATCAAGGAGTGCTCGGGCAAGGGGGTGACGCTTTTTCAGCATGCGCCGGACTCGCCGGAGTGCGATGCCTTCAGAGTGCTGGCGGATCGCATCTGGGACAACACGCGGTTTTCCGTTCCCCGATCCATGAGCTTTGAAGAGCTGCACGGCTGGTGGTCAAAAATTAAAAATGAGAACTGAACCGTTTTCCCGGGAGGATGAGCATTATGCCGCTTAAAAGCTACGAACACTGCTGTTCAACCATACAGGCCCTGGCCAGCCTGGGCAAAATCCAGGGGGTCATTCCGCTCCTCCATGGTCCGCAGCCCTGCCTCTACCAGAACCAGGTGGGCTCCATGTCCTGCCGCCCCGCCCAGCTCATCACCGCCGGAACCCTGATCAACAAGAGCAACGTCATTTTCGGCGGCGAGGAAAACCTGAAGCAGCAGGTACGTAATATCTACGCCAAGTACAAGCCCCGGGTGGTGGTGATCATTAACACCTGCGTTCCCCAGCTCATCGGCGAGGATGTGGAGGGGGTCATCACCGAGCTTGCCGAGGAGCTGCCGGAGCTGACCGTGGCGACCTGCAAGTCCGGCTTCAACTATCCCCGCTCCATGCCCATCGGATCCGACACCTCGTGGGCGGCGCTGGTGGATGGCTTTCCGGTGAAGGAGAAAGTGCCGGGGTCCATCGGTATTGTGGGACGGGCCGGGCAGGACGCCGGGAACATGGCTTCGGTGGATATCCTTTTGAAGAAGTCGGGGTTGACCACCTTTCTGTTTCCCGCCCCCCATATTGATGAGCTGGAAAAGATAGCCTGTGCCGACACCCTCTACCCCATTCACATCACCCCGCATCTCACCTGCAAGCGGATCAAGGAGCGCTTCGGAACGGACGCCCATTTCATAGAAATCCCCGTGGGCATGGAAGGGACCTCAAACTTTTTCCGCGCGGTAGCGGACCGGGAAAAAAACCAGCGGCTCCATGACCTGGTCGACCAGGAGGAAAAGCGGGTGCGCCCGGAGTTTGAACGGATCAAGGCGACCTTTGCCGGGAAAGGGGTGCGGATGCTGCTGGTGACCGGCCCGGCCAACGAGGTCTCCATCGGGAAGATCATGGCCGAATTCGGCGCCGAGGTGTTTGTCGTGCCCTGCATGCGGACCAAATTCTATCAGCAGGAGAAACGGATCATGCAGGATCGGTACGGGGTTACCTTTATTGAGGAGGATTTCGACACGCTTGAAGATCTCATTGCGGAGATCAAGCCGACGGTGGTGTCAGCCGAATTTCAGGCGCAGGTGGAAACGTCCAGGACCTTTATCCCGACCATTATCAACATGGTCTATCTCTGTGAGTATGGCTACGACTACGCCCTTGACCTGGGATCGAATTTTTTCAAAACGCTCAAACAGCCGGTGTATGAAAAGTGGCAGAGGCTGATGGCGCGATACGGAGGATGAGCATGACACAGGACAGCAAAGATTTTAAAATGCAGGAACTGCACACCCCCTCCGCCTTTGAAGGGGCCCTCTGGTCGGCAACCGGGGTGAAGGACGCGGCGACCATCTTTCACTCGCCGCCGGGCTGTTACATCAATCAGCATGTGAACATGCTGATCAATGACTGGACCATGGAGCTGTACGCCACCAACCTTTCCTACGCGAACGTGATGCAGGGGGCGGAAGACCGGCTCGAAGAAGTGATGCGCACGGTCATTGCCAAGAAGCAGCCGAAGGCCATATTCGTGGTCACCGCCCCGAGCGTTGAGGTCACCCAGGATGATGTTGAAGGCGTGGCCGCCAAGGTCGGTTTCAAGGACACGGTGGTCATCCGGCCGCCCATCGGCGGGGCGGTCAACGACGGCCGGGATGCCGCTTTTGTGAGCATGCTGGCCATGATGGAGTCGAGCGGCACCAGGCGTGCGCGGTCGGTCAACCTCATCGGGCCCACCCATTCCACCTTCAACTGGATGGCGGATGTCTGTGAGCTCCGGAGGATGCTGGAGGGGATCGGTGTTACGGTCAATGCGGTGCTTACCGCCGGATCAACCGTGGAAGAGCTGAAGCGCGCTCCCCAGGCGGCCCTTAACCTCTGCCTCTATCCCTATGACTGCGGCCTCGCTGCGGCGCGCGCCATGGAGAAGCAATTCGGCACGCCGTGCCTGGAGACGGTGATACCCATCGGCTTTGAAAACTCCGCCCGCTGGCTGGAGGACATCGCCGCCTTTTTCAAGCACGATCCGTCCCCGTTTGTTCGAGCGGAAATGCAAAGCGCCCTTGATTTTGCCCGCGCCAACATGTTTTTTACCGTCACCTTCGAAATGACCGCGGCGCTCTCATTCGACAACAACAATACCTATGCGGTGGGGATCAGCGAGTTTTTCAAGAGTGAAGCGGGGGTGGCGGTGGTCTTGTGCTCGGTAAGCGGTGAGCGGGCTGCCGACCGGATCAGAACCGTGTGCGAAAACGTGCTCCTCAATCCGACCATCGATGAAAAGCGGGCCGCCTTTGTATCCACCGGGCCGATGGTCATCTTCGGCAATTTCTATGACAAGAAGATAAGCATGGACGAAGGGTTTAAAAATTTTATCTTTGCCGACATTCCCACCATCGGGTACCTGAGCACGGAAAACTGCCCGTTCATGGGGTTCCGGGGGGCCAAGTACCTTGTGCAGGCCCTGGTCAACGAGGTGTACATGGGGATCTTCCTGGAGACCAAGGGGGAAATGGAAGGGGCAATATCGGGCGGGGCGGTGCCCTGGGAGATCGAGGCGGAGCAGGCGCTGGTCAAGGTGGCGGAAATGATTCCCCACTTTATCCGCGCCACCGCGGTAAAAAAGCTGCATCAGGTGGCTGAGCAGTTCGCCCAGGAACGCGGCGGAAAAGTCAGCCTTGCCATCATGCAGGAGGTGGCGGACAAGTACACCCCCACCAAGTTCAAGGCGAAGTTTTCCTCGGTCTTTGAAACGGTCCCCGGGGCAGGCGCGCCGGATGCGGACGGGGATGACGGGGTCCCCATTGAGCAGCTTGCATTCAGCCTGGCGTGGGATGATGACGCGAAAAAAATGCTGGAAGAAGTGCCCTCAGCATTCCGGCAGGCGGCGGTTTCCAACACCGAAAACTTCGCCCGCGAGCATGCCCACCCGCGGGTCACCCTTCCTGTTTTTGAGGCATTCCGCAAAGAGCTGGGCATGTGAGCCCGCAAAAAAAAATGCTGCCCGGAGAGGCCGTAAGCCGGGTTCTGTTCCCCAAACCGTGTTTGGGTAATGGTCATTCATCTGGGATGCCTGTTGCCAGGCACCTCAAGCAACCTACCCGGAAGCTTCAGGCGGGCCGCCTGTCGAGATGACTCGCATCTCACCGCTTCCCTATTTGGTCTTGCTCCCGGTGGGGTTTGCCAAGCTATCCCGGTCACCCGGGATACTGGTGAGCTCTTACCTCGCCATTTCACCCTTACCCTGCGACGCGCGCAGGGCGGTATGTTTTCTGTGGCACTTTCCTTATCCCCGACGCATCAGGGACAGTCGTGATTAGCGACCACCGCGCCCTCCGGAGCCCGGACTTTCCTCCCGCTCACCGTGCGGCGAACGGGCGACCATTGCGCCTCCTCGAGCAGCCTACTGCTATTCTTTTTCGTCGATGGCCTGGTTGGCCAGTTTGTCGGCCTCTCTGTTTTGATCCCGCGGTACCGATACTATATCATAGCGAATGAAGTTTGCTAAGAGCTTCCTGGCCTCGGCGGCGAGGGTCTGCATCTTCCGGTCTTTCACCTTGTAGATCCCCTTGAGCTGCCGCACCATCAGCTCTGAGTCCGAGAACAGCTGCAGCGCATCCGCCTTCAGCCGCACCGCCTCCTGCAGCGCGATGATCAGCGCCATATATTCGGCGACGTTGTTGGTGGTGGTGCCCAGGGATGCCTTGATTTTTTTTACCATCGCCCCCTGCTGGTCATAGATGATGACCCCCGCCCCGGCTTCACCGGGGTTTCCCCGCGACGCCCCGTCGGTGAAAATGGTAAGCCGCCTCAGCGGGATCGCCTCCGCGGCAGCCTGCTGCTGTGTGGTATCCGGCTCAGCGCGATTCGGCCTGGAGCGTTCCGGCGTCGATGTCATGGTTCTTTTCCCAGAATAGAATGCGGTTACAATGCGGGCAGGTGATGATCTTCTGGCATCGTTTAATTTCGTTGAACAGCTGGGGCGGGATGTTCATGTGGCAGCCCATGCAGCAGCTGTTTTGCACGGCCACCACCGTCAGCTCCGGCCTTTTTTGCTTTATCCGGTGATAGAGGTCGAGCAGCTCCGTCTGTATCTGGGTGATGAAGGTGCTTTTGAGCCGTTCATGCTCCTCGATCTCGCGGGCGGATGCCGCCAGCTGGCTTTCCAGCACTGCCTTCCCTGCCTCGGCTTCTTGTGCCTTGCGGCCCACGTGCGCCTCTCCATCCGCCTTCTGTCTGACCAGTCGCTCCGCTTCTTCCATGAGGGTAAGAATCTCCTCCTCAATCCTGGTGTTTCCCTGCTTGATAAGATCTATTTCCTTGAGGGCCGCCTGGTATTCCTTGTTGGTTTTAACCGCGGTCAGATGCTGTTTGGCCTTCTGCACCCTGTCTTCATTGAGGGCCAGTTCCTGCTCTTTTTGCACCCGCTTTTTCCTGGCTTCATCGAGGAGCTTTTCCTGCTGGTGGAGCGCATCCTGCTCGCGCGCCAGGTTTTCCTCCAGTTGGGCGATCATGCGCGGGTGATTCTCCAGCATGCGCTGCGCCTTGTGGATGGCCGAATCGCATTCCTGCAGCTTAACCAGCAATTCCAGTTGTTTTTTCAAAGGCTTTCTCCTTGTGTGCTGAAACCCGATACATAAAAAAATGCACCCGGTAGAGGTGCATTTCAAGTATTGCTCCATGGCTGGAAGCGAACTTTACCGGGGCTATATCCTGTGGTGTGTACATATGCAGAGTCCGATGTGAACGTGGTGGGCTCACCAGGGTTCGAACCTGGGACCTTCCGGTTATGAGCCGGTGGCTCTTCCAGCTGAGCTATGAGCCCACGCTACTCACTTAACGTTCAATAAAGGTTCGCAGTTTTTTGCTTCTGCTGGGGTGGCGCAGCTTGCGCAGCGCCTTGGCCTCGATCTGCCTGATCCGCTCCCTGGTTACCGCGAAGTCCTGACCAACTTCCTCGAGGGTGTGGTCCGCTTTTTCGCCGATGCCGAAACGCATGCGCAGCACTTTCTCTTCGCGGGGTGTCAGGGTGGAGAGCACCTTCTTGGTCTGTTCGTGCAGGCTGCGGTTGATCGCCGCCTCCCCCGGAGGCGCGACTTTTTTGTCCTCGATAAAATCGCCGAGATGGCTGTCCTCTTCCTCACCGATGGGGGTTTCCAGGGATATGGGCTCCTTGGCGATTTTCAGAACCTTGCGCACCTTGTCCAGCGGGAATTCTATCTTTCGGGCGATTTCCTCGGGGGTCGGTTCCCTCCCCACCTCCTGGACCAGCAGGCGCGAGGTTCTGATCAGCTTGTTAATGGTTTCGATCATGTGAACCGGTATGCGGATGGTCCGGGCCTGGTCGGCAATGGCCCGGGTGATGGCCTGCCGGATCCACCAGGTGGCGTAGGTGCTGAACTTGTAGCCGCGCTGATATTCGAACTTGTCGACCGCCTTGATCAGGCCGATGTTTCCCTCCTGGATCAGGTCGAGGAACTGCAGCCCGCGGTTGGTGTACTTCTTGGCCAAGCTTACCACCAGGCGCAGGTTGGCCTTCACCAGCTCATCCTTTGCCAGCTTCGCCTTCATCTCTCCTTCCTCGATGGACTTCACCGCCTTCTTCAAGGACTGAGCGTCAAAGGTGGACTCGAGTTCGAGCCGCTTGATCTTCTTCTGCGCGGCCTGGATGACCTTCTCGTGCTCCAGCAGCTCCTTGCCGCTGATACCGATTTTCTTGGCCACCTTGCGCTCTTCCTGGTGCCCCTTCCTGATCTGACGGAAGCACTTCCTGAGCTCCTCCAGGCGTATGCCCGCCTTTTCCTCGCAGTACTTGATTTCCGCCTCGGCCTTCTTCTGCTTTTCAAGGAAGCGCTTCAATTTCTGGGTGATGTGTTCGATCTGACTTTTGTTGAGGTTCACCTTCTGCAGCAGATCGCCGATTTTTTCGCTGGCCTCGTCGACTTTCTTCCGGAGTTCCTTGCGTCGGGAGTCGCTGACATTTTTTTGCGCCGCCAGCCGCAGGAGCTGGGTCCGCTTCTGGTCGTAGCTTTTGATTTTACCGATTAAGGTGAGCACCTTCTTGGAGTAATATGCTTCGTCGATTTCGGTTTCTTCATCCTCCAGATCGCCGATCACTTCCCGCACCGACATCTTTTCAGTCTTGAGCTTTTCTCCAATGGCAATCAGCTCCTGGATGGTGAACGGCGCGTCAACGATCACCCGCACAATTTCCTTTTCGCCCTCCTCGATGCGCTTGGCAATTTCCACCTCTTCTTCCCGGTTGAGCAGGGACACCGAGCCCATTTCCCTCAGGTACATCCTGACCGGGTCGTTGAACTTTTCAAAGGGAACCTGGTCGAGTTCCTCCTCCGTCTCTCCCTCCGCTTCCTCGGGTGACTTTTGGAGCTTGCGCTTGAAAATTTTTACTTTTTGCACCCCTTCGACGATTTCAATGTCCATTTCCCCGAACATGATCATCAGATCATCGATCTGGTCGGGGGAGACAATGTCCGAGGGGAGCATATCATTAACTTCCTCGTAGGTTAAAAATCCCTTTTCCTTCCCCATGTCAATAAGCTGATTGACCTGTTCCATGGCTTCTTTTTTTGACATCGGTGGTGTGCTCCTTCAGGCTTAGGGTAAGTGAACAGAAGCGCGATCTGCCGCACATGCCTTCTTTTGTTCAAGCAGCTGCTGCTTGCAGGTCAGAAAGTGCTGGATGGCGGACACATCGTTTCCCGCCTCCGCCTCCCTGATCTGGTTGTTTACCAGCTTGATTTCCCTTTCAATCTGTGCCGTCTTGAGTTTCTGAATGCTTCCGGTTAAGGCCTTCAGCGGATCGGTAATGCACTCGCCTTTCATGATCAGCCCGGAGATGATGTTTTTCAAGTCCCCGTCCTGCACGCCGTTGATCAGCGAATCCGCCTCCATGGGCCGCCTGGCGTCAAACAGCTCCACCAGGCAGAGGGCGATGCGTTTCAGTTCAGGTTCTTTGAGATCCTGGAGTATCTGCGCCTCGCGGACCCGGGGTATCAGGTCGGGATGCAGCAGCATCACTTGCAGCAGCAGCTCCTCGGCCCGGTTGCGGCCAACCGGCATGCCGGCTGCCGGGCCGGCGGCGCGCGGCGCGGGGCGGCCGGATGCGGCAAGCTCGGCACGAATAATCTGCTCGGGCACATTGAGGTCCTGCGAGACCCTTTGGATGTAGAGGTTTCGCTCGGTATCATCCTTCAGCAGGGAGAGCACCGGCACGGTTTCCCGGATGGCGGCCAGGGTGCCGCCGACGTTCGCGGGATTTCGATGCTTCAGCGCCCGGGTGATGAAGCATTGCACCAGAGGCAGCGATTTCTCTATCAACCCTCTGAATGCCGCCTCCTTTTCACGGTGGATGAACGAGTCCGGATCGGCCCCGGCGGGAAGCTCCAGCATCCGGGGCGAGATACCGTTTTGCAGAAAGAGCGGCAGGGATTTCATCGCCGCTTTTCTTCCCGCATCGTCGCTGTCAAACGCGATGACGATGGACCCGGTGAAGCGCTTGAGCAGCTTGATGTGGCTGTCGGTCAGCGCCGTGCCCAGGGTGGCAACTGCGTTGGTTATGCCGTGCTGGTGCAGGCTTACCAGGTCAAAGTTGCCCTCAACCAGAACGGCCATATCTTCCTTGCGAATGGAAGGCAGGGCCGCGTTTAAACCGAAAAGACTCGCGCTCTTTTTATAAATGAGCGAATCGGATGAGTTGATGTATTTTGCGCCGTCCTGCTCGAGCGCCCGGCTGCTGAAACCGATGATGCGCCCGTTATAGTCAGCGATGGGAAAAATGATCCGGTTCCGGAAGCCGTCGTACCAGCCGTTGTTTTTACCCCGCTTAATCAGCCCCAGCCGGTGCGCCGCTTCTAACGAGGCCCGCTTTGCCTTCAGGTGCAGGAGCAGCCCGTCCCAGGCGGGTGACGCGTACCCCAGCTTGAAGCTGCGTATGGTCTCCGGGGTCATGCGCCGCTCGGCGAGATAGGCGCGCGCCGTTTTCCCTTCCCCGGCATTGAGCAGGGCGCTGTAATAGGAAGCGGCAAGTTCGTTGAGGGCAAAAAGCCCCTCTTTCTCGCCGGCAATCTGCTTTTCCCGCGGCGTGGGCTCCCGGCTGGGCAATGCGATCCCGTATTTCTGGGCGACCTTTTTTACCGCCTCGGGAAAGGCAAGGTGCTCAAACTTCATCAGGAAGGTAAAAGCATTGCCCCCGGTGTTGCAGCCGAAGCAGTGGAATATCTGCTTTGCCTCGCTTACGGTGAAGGAAGGCTCGTTCTCGGCATGAAACGGGCAAAGCCCCCGGTAATTAACCCCATATTTTTTCAGTGGAACGTACTCGGATATGAGGTGGACAATGTTGCAGGCGCCTTTTATTTCCGCTATCTTGTCATCGGGAATGGAAACTGACACCTGTTTACTCTCCCTCAGCCATCCGGGATACAACGGAACAGGGAATGTCCCACGTCATGACCATAAGCATTGCTTGAAAAGCAGATATGCTACGGCTCGCGATTGTTATGGGAAAGCGTACTTCGGGTTACCTTGACTTGAAAAGCTCATGCCCGAACAGCATAATGCGCACCTGATGAACCGTTCGAAAGCACAAGCGCGGAAAAGCTATTCAAAGGGCGACCGGTAACGCCTCGTCGTCTTGATGGCTCTTTTGCGTGCGGCAATCGATTTCTTTTTTCTCTTGATGCTCGGTTTTTCGTAGTACTGCCGTTTCTTGACTTCGGACAGTATCCCGGCCTTTTCGCACTGTTTTTTAAATCGTCGCAGGGCTATTTCAAAAGGCTCGTCTTCATTGACCTTAATGCCTGGCATCCATATCCCCTCCTTCCCTTAGGAATTTGGTGAAGCTTATAAAGCTATTTTTAAATTTTCAATTATAGTCAAATATAATCATAAAGTCAATCTAAAAGTATTTTGATGGAGACTTTTTATCCAGGGTGACCGGATGTCGGATGGTGGCGATTGCGGGTCGGTTAGGTGCCGTTTGCCTCAAATGTCGCGGGAAAACGCTTTTTCATTTCAAGCTTCATAAAGGCTTCGATTTCCTCGGCTGTTTTCAAGTAGTCGACCGCCTTGACGAAATCGCGCGACTCGCGGTAACTGATTGATCGCATTACTTTTTTTATTTTGAGTATGCAGAGCGGGTTCATGCTCAGCTCGTCAATGCCCATGCCCAGCAGGATGGGCAGGTAAAGCGGTTCACCGGCCATTTCGCCGCACATCACCACCTCAATGCCATTGTTGTGGGCGGATTCTATGACATTTTTTATCAGACGTATCACCGAGGGGTGGAGTGGATTGTACAGATAGGAGACGTGTTCATTCACCCGGTCAATGGCCAGGGTATATTGAATCAGGTCATTGGTTCCGATGCTGAAAAAATCGACTTCCCGGGCCAGCAGATCCGCGATGGTTGCCGCCGAGGGGATTTCAATCATAATGCCTATCTGAACGCGGGGGTTGAAGGGCATGCCCGCGTTCTTGAGATCATGCTTGAGCTCGTGTAAGATCTCCTTTATCTGATAAATTTCCTGCATGCCGGAAATCATCGGGAAGAGCATCTTGAGCTCGCCGAACGCGCTTGCCCGGAGCAGCGCCCGCAGCTGGGTTTTGAAAATGTTCACTTCCTTCAGGCAGAGGCGGATCGCCCGCAGCCCCAGGACCGGGTTCATTTCCTCCACCAGGTCCAGGTGGGAGAGGAACTTATCCCCGCCGAGGTCAAGGGTCCGTATGGTCACCGGAT
>CAZWCD010000014.1:15759-20834 GCA_964632275.1 uncultured Thermodesulfobacteriota bacterium | reverse complement strand
TCCTTGGTGACCTTTTCCAAACCCACCACCGAGGGTATTTCCAGGGCGCGGGCCATGATCGCCGTGTGCGAGGTTTTGCCGCCGGTGTTGGTGACAAACCCGATGACCACGCTGGTGTCCAGATTGGCGGTGTCGGCGGGGGAAAGGTCGTGCGCCACAACGATGGAGGGCTCCCGGATGGCGGCGAGGTCGTGCCGTTTCGTGCCCAGGATGTTGCGGATGATGCGTTCGCCGATGTAATCAAGCTCGGTCTTGCGCTCCTTGAGATATTCGTCGCTGACATCATCGAAGCTCCTGCTTAAGTGCCGGATGGCTTCCTTGACCGCCGACGCTGCGTCAATGCCCTTGTCCCGGATGGTCCGGATGATGCTTTCCACCAGGAGCTTGTCTTCCAGGATCAGCAGCTGCGCATCGATGATGTAGCGGGCCTCCTTCTGCTTTTTGCGCTCCACCTCCTTTCTCACCGCGCGGAGATTGTCCCGTGATTTCTCCAGCGCCTGCTTGAAGCGATCTACTTCCCGGTTGATTTCAGCCTTGCTCGAAAGGGTGATGACCGGTATTTCAATATCATCGGGGGCGAATAAAAATGTCTTCCCGATGATGATGCCCGGGGAGACCCCGATGCCTCTAAGCAGAAGGTTCTGCTGGCCGGTTTCCATTGACGTGCGGTTCCTCAAAGTTGCTGATGATCAGGGCCCCCAGCGCCTCAACCGCCTGGCGGGCATCCGGTCCGGAGGCCGTGATGGTAATGGTGGAGTTTCGCGCCGCATTCAGCGTCGCGATCTGGATGATGCTCTTCCCGTCAACCGCCACGCCGTCCTTTTCGATGGTGATGTCGGAAACATAGCAATTGGCGGTCTTCACCAGCAAGCCGGCGGGCCGCAGATGCAGCCCCAGTTCATCGGTGATGATAAACTGCCTGGCGATCACTTCATCGGTACCTGACGGTCCACCCGCTTCTATCATATCCTGCCCCTCCTGTCAATGCAGCGGCTCTTGCTCGGACGCGCATCCCGAGACCACGATGGTGACCTCGCCTTTGATGTTTCTGCCGGTCAGCGCGGTTATGACCTCGGCAATGGTGCCGCGCCTAAACTCTTCATAGAGCTTGGTCATTTCCCGGGCGATGACAATCCGCCGGCCTTCCCCGAGAACATCGCGCAGATCCTCCAGCGTCGCCATGACCCGGTGCGGCGATTCATAGAGTATGAAGGTTCGAGGCTGATCGCGCAGGGCAAGGAAAAGGTTTTTGCGTTTGCCGGGCTTGCGGGGAATAAAGCCCTCGAAGATAAAACTTCGGGTAGGCAGTCCGGAGGCGGAAAGGGCGGCGATCAGGGCGGCGGGGCCCGGCACGGGAACAACCGGTACATCCTGCTCAACGGCAAGCCGGGTGAGGGCATATCCGGGGTCGGAAATGGAAGGGGTTCCGGCCTCGGAGATGAGGGCAATGCTGTTGCCCTCGCGGAGCTGTGAGAGGAGCGCCTGGGTCTTTTTGATACTGCTGTGGGCAAAATAGCTGGTCACCGGGGTGGTGATCTGGTAATGCCCGAGCAGTCGTTTGGCCCTGCGGGTGTCCTCCGCGGCAATCAGGGTGACCTCTTTAAGAATTCTGATCGCCCTCAGGGTTATATCCTCCAGGTTGCCGATGGGCGTGGCAACCAGGTAGAGGGTGCCGGCGTCGGGTGCGTTCACTTTCATAGATGGGTGCATGAGGGGTGTGCCAAGATGATGATACCGCGCTATGCACTACCACGTTCCCCCCCTTTTATCAATGGGATTTTGATATGAACATGAATCGAGCATGCCCCCTCACCGGGGGAGAGAGGGATCAACATATTTTAATGCTTCGTGGCGCCACAGTGCATGCAGGTGTAACATGAACCCAAACGGGAATTGTAGGGGCGACCGGCCGGTCGCCCTTCCAGTCATATCTGATGGTTCGGCAATCTTTTCTGAATCGCGCGATTATGATTTGTAAGCACAACATCTTTTATGCTATAAGCAGGACTGGGTGTTGTATGATATAAAACTGCAGGAGCACATCATTGATGACCATGCAAGGCATACTGCTTCTGGCGGCGGGCTATCTTGCCGGATCAATTCCCACCGGCGTGATTTTGTCGCGGCTCTTCAGTTCCCGGGACATCCGCACGGAGGGAAGCGGCAACATCGGCGCTACCAATGTGTATCGCGTGCTGGGCGTGAAGCTTGGCGTTCTGACCCTTGTCGGTGACGCGCTCAAGGGCATTGTGCCGGTTGTGGCAGCCCGTGCCCTGTTAACCGGTGACGGGTGGATTGCGGGGGTTGCCTTCGTTACGTTCTGCGGCCACCTGTTTCCGGTGTTTCTCAAGTTCCGGGGAGGAAAGGGTGTTGCCACTGCCTTGGGAATCTTCGCGGTCATTGCCCCGGCAATAGTTGCCTGCGCGGCGGCGCTGTTTCTGGGGGTGGTGCTGAAGTGGCGGTACGTTTCTCTCGGGTCGATTATCGCCGCCCTGGCGATGCCGTTCCTGCTGGGGGTTGCCGGATATTCATTGCCGTTCATCATGATGAGTGTGGCCATGGCCTGCCTCATCGTGTACCGGCACCGGGATAATATCAAGCGGCTGCGCGACGGATCGGAAAAAAAGATACGGTAAAATGTATCTCCCCGTATCAGTCTGCAGAAAAGCACTTTTTGAACGGCCTGCTAGAGTTTTTTCAGACTTTCCAGCTGCCGCCGCTTCGCTTTGGGCAGCTTTTTTGAAGGCCCCTTCTTCCGGGTGGTGCGGGGAGACAGGGGCTCGTCGTTGTCCAGACCTCCTTTCTGAGCGGCATATCGCGCAAATGCGACTTTTTCTTCAAAGAGGGGCGAAGGTATTACCTCGCACCGCCTTCCCTTACAGTAATGGGTTATTTCGCTGTCCGAGGTGACCACGATCAACGCATCCTGCGATTTGGAAACCAGCCGCTTGATAACCTCGTCCGCCTTTTCGCCCCTCCGGGAGTAAATGACCTCGATCCCCTTTTCCCGGACATGCTGCTCCGTCAGCGCCCCCTCATGCCATCCGTCAAAAACCACCGTCATCGGGCACGGCTTGAGCGCGCGGTAGGATCCGAGCATGGACAAGAGTTGTTCCCTGCCCCGGGTAATGTCGTCGCTATCGTACCGGCGCAGTTCGGGTGACTGCCGGATGAGGTTGTACCCGTCGATAATAATGCGAGGCGACATAGCGGGAGTGCCCGTGCCGGTTTACCGGCGCGCAGTTGACTGAGAAGTACTCGCGCGACTTCCCAGGTAGATGATCATGCCCAGAGCGACGGGAATGAGTACGATGGCAATGGTCTGGGTGAGGGTCAGGTATCCGGCAACCAGCAGCCCCCGCTCGTCACCCCGGAAGTGTTCAATGATCAAGCGGCCCAGGGCATACAGCAGGACGTACAGAAAGACGATCTGTCCGTCGGCGCGCTTGAACCGCCTGCTGCTCACCAGGATGATGAACATCAGCACCGCCGCTGCCGAGGCGTAGAGCTGGGTGGGATGGAGGGCAACGCCCAGTCTGGCCAGGCTGTTCGGATGGGTGAAGGTCACTCCCCAGGGAAGGCCGGTCGGACTGCCGTAGCAGCATCCGGCGAAGAAGCACCCGATTCTGCCCAGCGATTCACCGAGGGCAAGGCCGGGTGACAGGATGTCGCCTGTTTTGAGAAAGGGGATCCGGTGCTTTTTCAGGTAGAGATAGCAGGTGGGAAAGGCAAAAAGAAACCCCCCGTAGAACACCAGCCCTCCCCGCCAGATCATCAGCGATTCCAGCGGGTGCTTCAGGTAGTAGCCGGGATTGAGGATGATATAAAAGACCCGCGAGCCGATAATGGCGGCGATGAGCAGATAGAAGACCAGGTCAAGGAGCTGCTGCTGGTTCATGCCCTCCCGCTGTGCCCCGCGTGAGACGAAGAGGATGCCCAGCAGCGCGCCCAGGGCGATGCACAGGCCGTAGGTGTGAAGGGTGAAGTTTCCAATGCTGAAGAGGTCGGGATACATGGCGTCTCACCGTGCCGTGTTCATGCGGTCAGCGAAGCGGAAACCGCTTACTCAACATCCCGATGACCAATAATACCATGCCCACGGATATTGCCGAGTCAGCGACATTGAAGGCGGGCCAGTGATAGCCGCGCCAGTGAATGTCAATGAAGTCAATTACCTCCCCCCAGCGGATCCGGTCGATCAGGTTTCCCATGGCACCCCCGAGAATAAGCCCGAGGGTAACGGTGGCATAGAGGCACTGTGTGCCGAGCCCGCGCAGCAGGTAAAAAATAAAGGCGATGGCGGCAAGGGAGGTAAGGACCAGCAGGACGGTCTGGGTGGCGCTTGCCTGCCCGGAAAAGATGCCGAAGGCAATGCCCTTGTTTCTGGTGTGAACAATGGTGACGAATGTATCGAGGACCGGCAGCGAGCGGTGGAGGGGGATGTGCCGGATGATGAGATATTTTGTATACTGGTCAAGCATGATCACCGCAAGCGAGATAATGCCGGCGATGAGATATTTATGCGTGGGCCTGGGCATCATGCGTGGCTATAGCTGTTGAATGACCTGGGCGCAGCGGCGGCAAATAGAGGGATGCTCCGCGGATTCCCCCACCGTTTCGCTGTATTTCCAGCAGCGCTCGCACTTGCCCGCGGCGGTCCGTATCACTGATACCAGGAGCCTGTCCAGGGCAGCCTCGGGCGTAAGGTCATGTCCGCCGGACGCCGTGCGCAGGGTGACCCGGGAGACAATGAAAAGGTCTTCCAGCACCGCGTGATTTTCATTGAGCAGGTTGAACAGCTGTTCCGGGGCCTCCAGTACGACCTCCGCCTCCAGTGCGTTGCCCAGCAGCTTTTCCGCGCGCTTCTCCTCCAGCACTTTCAGTACCCGGGCGCGCACCTGAAAAAGCACCTGCCACTTTTCATGCAGCCCATCATCAAGGTACCGCCCATCCAGCTGCGGGAAGGGTGAAAGGTGCACGCTCTCTTCACGTGACCCATCAGCGGGCAGGAAGCCCCACATCTCATCGGCGGTAAAGGGCAGCAGCGGCGCCATGAGCTTGATCAGCGAGGTGAG
>CAZWCD010000014.1:0-15659 GCA_964632275.1 uncultured Thermodesulfobacteriota bacterium | reverse complement strand
TGTGTCCGCACTGCCGGCAGTAAAACACCGGGATGGGAACGCCCCAGGAGCGCTGCCGGGAGATGCACCAGTCGGGGCGGTTTTGGACCATCAGGTAGATTCGCTCCCGGCCCCAGGGGGGTATCCACTGCACGTTCATGATTGCCTGCAGCGCCCGTTCCCGCAGCCGGCTTTCCTCCAGCGAGATGAACCACTGCTCGGTGGCGCGGAAGACGATGGGATTCTTGCAGCGCCAGCAGTGGGGATAGGAGTGGGTGAACTTCTCCTGTTTCAGCAGCGCGTTGACCGAGGTGAGCTTTTCGATGACCGCCTTGTCGGCTGCGAAGACAAACTGCCCGGCAAAGAACTCAACGTCCGCGGTGAACTTGCCGTCATCGTCCACCGGCGCGTAGATGTCCAGATTATACTTGAGCCCGATCTCGTAGTCTTCCTGCCCGTGTCCCGGGGCGGTATGCACGCAGCCGGTGCCGGCCTCCAGGGTGACATGGGTTCCGGTAATCAGCAGTGAATCCCGCGCGATGAAGGGGTGGCGGCAGACCAGGCCTTCGAGCCGGGCGCCGGGAAAGGTGTCAAGGATCTTATAGCGGTCGATGTCCAGCGCCGCGAGCGTTCGCAGCAGCAGGCCTTCGGCAATGATGTATACCTCATTGTCCACCTCCACCGCCGCATAGGTGAATTCGGGGTGGACGCTGATGGCCAGGTTCGCCGGAATGGTCCAGGGGGTGGTGGTCCAGATGACCACGAAGACCTTTTTACCCTTGAGTGCGGGAATCTTTTCCGCAACGTCGGAAAGCAGGGGAAACTTGACGTAGATGGAGGGAGAAGACGAGTCCTGGTATTCCACCTCGGCCTCGGCCAGGGCGGTTTTGCATGAGGCGCACCACTGGATGGGTTTTTTGCGCTTGTACACGCTGCCGGCTGCGACAAACTTGCCGAATTCCCGGATGATGGTTGCGGTGTAGCCGCTGTCCATGGTGAGATAAGGACGGTCCCATTCCCCGAGCACCCCGAGACGCTTGAATTCGCTGCGCTGGATGTCGATGAATTTTTTCGCGTAGGCGCGGCAGAGTTGCCGCTTTTCCAGGATGGACACCGACTGCCGGCGCGCGCCGAGTTCCTTGTCCACCTGGTGCTCGATGGGGAGTCCGTGACAGTCCCAGCCCGGCCGATAGGTGCAGGAAAAGCCGGCCATGGTCCTGGCCTTGATGATGAAGTCTTTCAGGATCTTGTTCAGCGCGGTGCCGAGGTGGATGTGGCCGTTGGCGTACGGCGGGCCGTCATGGAGCACAAATTTCTCGCGTCCCCGGGCGGCGTCCTGGATTTTGGCGTACAGGTTCTGCTTCTCCCACGCCGCAAGGATCTCGGGTTCCCGCTGGGCGAGGTTGGCCTTCATGGGAAAATCAGTGCGCGGCAAATTGAGCGTATCTTTATAGTTCATGATTGAGTATCTAATACGATACGAGAGTAGGTGGAGGGATGCACTCGGTTGCATCCGATGACCATATGCGGCCGCGGCAGGACGCAGCCCGCCGTTCTTCCTGTTTCTGGTAGGTATGTAAGTAGCATATATTTGCTTGTTGTCAAGCGGAAAACCGGATGTCCGGAGTTGCCGGTTTTCATCGATTCACCGCTGCGCGATAATAGCAGTTGACTATACCTTCGACGAGAGTGTAATATACGCGCGTTGCCTGAGGGGGGTGGCAGCGCCGGTGCGTGCCGGCATCACTGCGGGATGAAGCGGCATGCAACAACGTGATGTAACGCAAATTCATGTTCCAAGGAGTCTGCTATGAAAGCTTTACACATGGTGGGAGTGATTCTGGCGGTTTCATTGATTTTTTTCAGCTGCCCGGTGCAGGCAGAAACTAAAACATTCGAGGAGCGCTCACCCATGGCGAAGTGCTGCCTGGGGACAACGTCGGCGATCGTGAGCGTGCCCTACTTTGTCTCGAAACTGGCCTATGCCCTGACCGGGAGTCTGGTGGCAGGCTACCTGAACATCGCTTCAGTGGGTTACGCGCAGGATTACGGGACGACCATCGGCACGCAGGCGGTGAACGGAGACTGGATTGTTCCTCCCGAGGTTCTGGCGGGAGAACGGTGCCTGGAATTTGTCGGGCGGGATGAGCCGGTCGTCGGCCCGAACCTCAGCATGAACATGCAGCAGTAAAATACTCTATCAAATGTAGGGGCGACCGGCTGGTCGCCCTCTGAAGTAGTAAGGAGATGTCATTTCGAACGCACGTGAGAAATCTTGTAAGATTTCTCGGTCGCTGAGGCGCCTTCGAAATGACGACCAAAATTCCCCGATGAGTGAATCATCCTGCGACTCGATAGCAGGATGCATTGCAATACGCCCCTCCATATTGTGAGCGTGAGGGGTAGCCGCACGCTTGAGCGTGCGTTTTTATTTTTTATCAGAGAAGACGGAGGGCAATGCTCTGTCATGGCCTCATATAAAAAATAGGACGCAACGGAGCGCGTCCCTCCACATGATGGAGCCTTAGTCGCAGGGCAGCCGCACGCTTTAAGCGTGCTTTTCTGTTTGCGCTTTCTGTCCGTGCCGAGAAAACACCCCCTTGCGGATTTGGCGGAGGCTTAAGCCTGCGACTACATAGTTACTCTTCCACCGGAGCGGAACCTTCTCCCTCCAAAATGAATTCGTCGTACCCCTTGTCTTCCTCGAGCGTCAGCTCGCTTGCCTGCGCCGCCGATTGGTAGGACCCTTCGGCAAGCCTCATCTCTCCCAGCGGCCTGACCACAATGGCCGCGCCGCCCTCCACCGGACATTTGTTCTCGCAGAAGCCGCATCCATTGCACTTGTTCTCGATCACGAACGGCCTTCGCACCCCGTCCACCATTTTAAATACAATGGCATTGTAAGGGCACTGCTCATCGCAGATGAGACAGGCCTTGTCCTGCTCCCAGACCAGGCACTTTTCCTTGAGAATGACTGCGGTGCCCATTTTGGCGTATTTCTTTTCCTCGAGGTCGAGGTCGCGGATGGCCTGGGTCGGGCAGACCTGTCCGCAGAGGTTGCAGGTCTGCTCGCAGGCTGCATACCGGAGCAGCGCCTTCGGCGTAAAAAGCCCCGCAACACCGCTGTCGAAGAGGCTGGGCTGAAGGGTGTTGGTTATGCACACCTTCATGCAGGCGCCGCAGCGGATGCATGCGGTGAGGAAGTCGTCTTCGGGAATGGCGCCGGGCGGCCTGATGAGCGTGTCGGGTCGGGCCTTCTTGATCGGATCGGCAGTGAACAGATAGCCGGCAGCCAGACCGCCTGAGCATGCCAGAAGGAATCCCCGGCGTTTCATGTCCACCGAAAGCGCGGCGTCTTCACGAAAGGGCGAGTAGATGGCCTTGAAGGATATGGCTTCAGCCGGGCATATGACCCGGCAGGTCCTGCACTGCAGGCACTCGGCCGCCTTTACCGTTCGCGGGTCATCAGTGATGGCGCCCATGGGACATTTCTCCTGACACCTGGCGCAGCCACTGCACTGATTATTTACCACCCGCTTGAAGATGCCGAAGCGTGAAAACAATCCCAGCAGTGCGCCGAGCGGGCACAGGTATCGGCACCAGAAGCGGGGAGTGATGAGGTTGAGCAGCACGATGCCGGTAAAAATGGCGGCAGTCAGGAGAGCAGTGGAAAAGAGCGGCTGGTCAAAATTGAGATACGCAAGGCTGATCCACCCCAGCCCCTGCGCGGCCGGACGCAGCACATCCAGGGAGAGATTAGCAAAAAGAACCGTCAATGGATAGAGCAGGACGGTGCATGTCCGGGTAAGAATGCTGATGGGATCAAACAGGTGCAGCAGGTTGGCGCCGGCCAGCGCCGCGGCAATCAGACCGATGAGGAGGTACAGCTTCAGGCTTCGTAACTTCTCGGCAAACCGCACCCGTGCCCGGGAAAACAGGCCCATGGAGAGGTCCAGCACCGTGCCCAGCGGACAGAGGTAGCCGCAAAAAAATCTTCCGAAGACCAGGGTGAGCAGGAGGAGGGCCGCCGGCAGCAGCAGGTGCGGCACCAGGTCTCGTGTAGCGATGGAGGTGACGACTGCAACCAGGGGGTCAGCACGCAGGAACAGATCAAC
Source organism: uncultured Thermodesulfobacteriota bacterium (assembly GCA_964632275.1). Taxonomy (GTDB): domain Bacteria; phylum Desulfobacterota; class WTBG01; order WTBG01; family WTBG01; genus CAZWCD01. The sequence goes on along the minus strand of CAZWCD010000014.1, from coordinate 11,565 downwards.
CGGGATGAATGAGTCAAGGGGATAGCGAGCGGAGAAAAAGAGGTACAAGAAGAAGCCGAGAAAGAGGAGCTGTATGATCCTTCTCACGCCTGCACCCTGGCAATCCGGAGATCATCCAGGCGGGCGGTTCCCAGCCCCATCTGCTCGCCTGCCACGATGTGCTTTATGTTCTTGGCTTCAAATTGCTTGTTATACCAGGGGGCAATCTGCGCCCCGTACGCGTCGACCGCCACCGGATCGGTTCCCGCGACGATGGTGTTGAGCGGATGAATCGTGCCCGGGCCCGACGGCCCGCCGGTGAGCAGGGCCCGTGATGCATCAAGAATAATCAGGTGCGGTTTGATGACGGTGCACAGGTCGGCTATGGCCTGGTGCAGATCGACCCGCGAGTGGAAAAAGCCCCGGTCCCAGATTACCCCCATCAGTCCCTTCATGCCGAAGCTAACCCCCGTGGCGCTGTGTGACTTGGCAGAAGGGAGATTGATGAGGACATCGCACGCCATGACCTCCTTCATGACCTTTACTGTGGTGAGCGCCTTGCCGCCGGGAATGGATACCGGCTGGTAGAACCGCTCATCATTCAGCGTGAGCACATGGGTTCGGTCAAGGGAGGCGCAGGCGTTTGCTATGCCGGAGAGCTCCAGGCAGAGTCTATCCTTCTGGATGGTGTGGTCGAGAATGAGCACATCTTTGGCGCCTGCGGCAACACAGCTTGCCGCCACCGCGGCAACAACCGCCGGGCTGGTGTTGGCCGCTTCATCGGGGGTTTTGGCAAAGGACATGTTCGGTTTAATCACCACCCGCTGTCCCTGCTTGACAAAACGTTTCATGCCGCCCAGAAGTTCGATGGCCCGTGCCACCGCCTTTTCCGGTCTGCCGGTCACTACCGCCAGATCGGGTGCCGGTGAACTCTCAATGGTAGCCCATGCTTTGCCTGCCCCTGTAATAACGCCCGGGCCGGCGGCAAGCAGGAGACCCGTTTGCGCCGACGCCTTGAGGAAATCCCGCCGTGACATTTTCTTCATGGTTGACATGCCATTACCTTATTTCGTTATTTTGTTAATTGAATAATGACAAATTTAACATAAAAAAACCGTTTTCTCAACCTTCAATAGTTCAATGCGATGGGAACCTACTATTCAATACGCCCTTTTCCTTTCTTCAATTTGCTATCAGTCCGCTCGGAGCACCTTCAGGTACGATTTTTTATTGCAGCGCGAGACCGCTGCTCATTTCAAAAAGTGTTCAAGGCGTTTGAAGGCAGGAATTCACGCTTGCGCGTTATCAGACTTTCCTATATGATGATAATGCTCGGTTGTATCGTGCAGGCAGATATACCCCGTCAGGAAATCAGCAATGATAGAGAAGAGCGTAAAAGTTGTTCATCTCAAAGCACATGACTCAGTGGTTGAGAATCTGATGTTCTGGCTGAAAAAGCCGGTAGAGGAGCGGATTTCCGCGGTCGAATATTTAAGAAGGCAATTTCATGGAAGTACAGCAAGACTTCAAAGAGTTGCTACGGTTGTTCAACGCTCATGATGTTGCATATGTGATCGTTGGCGGGTACGCACTTGCATTTCACGGTGCGCCGCGATACACGGGTGATTTCGACATTCTGGTCAGGCCGGACGAAGAGAATGCCCGCCGGATTATGAAGGCACTGGACGTGTTCGGATTTGGTTCAATTGGTTTGCAGCATGCTGATTTTATGTGCCAGGACAAGGTTGTGCAACTTGGCGTGCCCCCGGTACGCATCGATATCATCACCTCCATTTCCGGTGTATCATGGGAAAAGGCGATAGCCGGTTCTGTCAAAGGGTACTACGGCGAGATTCCGGTTTATTACCTCGGACGTGATGAATTTATTGCGAATAAAAGAGCGATCGGCCGGCTGAAAGATCGTGCCGACTTGGAAGCCTTGGGAGAGAAGCAGTAAGAAAAGTGCTTTTCCCTGGTGAGATTTCTTTACCGGCTACAAGGATGGAGGGACGCACTCCGTTGCGTCCGCAATGGAATAACTGCAGGAGGGTAGCCGCAAGCTTTAGCTTGCGTCATCTTTTCTGCAATTGTTGCGCTCCTTAATTATTTCGCACCTATTCACCTACGAGCCCCGCTTTATTCGGGAGCCGACGGCCGACCACCGCAGTGGCTGGCGGGCTAAATCGGTAGATTAGCCCAAAAAATCGGTAGATTATCGGTAGATTCATCATGCCTTCGCCCTGAGGGTGTAGCGGGTGCTTCGTCCCTTTCCTTGCGTTTCGAATATACCAAGCTCGACCAAACTCAAAAGATCCCGGCGGATCGTATCGTATACGACGGACAGATTTTCCCGACACCAGCCGCTTGTGACAAAGCCTTGCGGCGGTTGCCGTATTCAGCGAACAGCGGATCTGAGAGACGGTACTGGCCGCGGTCCTTTCGGTGACACCATACTTAATTCGACTATTGCCCCCAATTAAGTATGCTGTCCCCGGAACTTACAGGAATGAAGTGATTTTCAGAGAATCCTCGGGGAGCAGTATCGGCAAAAGACATCATGGCAAGACAGAATAAAATACCTTTTGCATACATCTCAGGCTCTTCTTCGTAAACCTTAAAAACAATTTCGTGGACGCTGTTGAACCTATCCTCATATCCCGGGGTTTCGCTGTATTCGTTTGAAATAATTTTCATGTCGAAGAGACCAATAGTCTCCTTGATCAGTTGAAATCTTGCTTGACGGCTTGCATTATCCATTAACAACGCTCCTGCGATTGGCGCATAATGCGAGAGGTGTCCTTTAAAGGCAATTTTGGTTTGAGTAAAATAAAAATGGGTCGCGCTGGTTCTAATGCATCTCAGTCTTCTATGTGTTTCTTTGAGTTATGACTCACGCCTCTTCTTTATATTTCTCAACCGCATAGATAATGCGGTGTGCCCGCCGCGTTTCTTCGGTATTATCAGTAAAAAGAAGAATTGCCCGATTGTAAATCTCTATGGTATGCGTGCCTTGATCATCCTCTATAGTCAGGTGGTCGTACTGAATCGGTGTTCCCCATGAAGGATCGCCATACCGGGGTTTGATGGTCAGATAATCATCCTTATTGAACGCTTCAATAATATCTTCAGGAATGGTATCACCCTCAAACGAGATGATGTCACAATGTGACTTATCATTTTTCTTTTCCAAAAATCCGGTGATGAGTTTTACCTTGTAGATAGTAGGTTGTGGAGTATCCATGTTTATTCTCTGCTTTCTTATGGGTTTCAATTGTTTCTTCAACTGTAACTGCAAAAAGGGAGGGCGCTCTTAAGAGCATAAAGCAACTCTTTTGTCCGTTCGATTTCCCGAGCGATATACGGATTCTTGACTGCTCCTGCAATAACAAGGTCTATCTTCATATTGAGCAGAGACCTGAGTTCATCAAGCAGGCCAAAGTAGGCCTCGACTCTTGCATACGGCTCCATAGGCACAAACTCCACGAGCAGGTCCAGATCGCTCTCGTCAGACACGAAGTCAGCATTGAGAGCCGAGCCAAAAACGTGCGACCGCGCCACACCATGTCGTGAGCAGGCTTCCGCAATCTGCTTACGTTTACCCTCGAGAATTCCTGTCATAACAGACCTCCCAACAATATTTTACCTGCCACCTCCTGTTTAATAGTGTTTTGGGAACAGTAAAGAGCGATTACCATAAAATAATTATGACAGAAACCCTTTGTGTGTCAAGGAGAAGCAAGTCAGGGTGTAACCGGAACCTGCTGACCGGCCGACTGCCTTGGAATTTGACTGAAAAATAAAAGCACTTCTAAAACAGAAATTCCCCGGCACGTCTGGCGAGCGCAACGCTTGCATAGATATTATCTTCTTATATTGTTCGCTCGGCAGCGCCCCGTGCCGGCCAGTCAATGAGTTTGGAGATTCTGATTACGAAATTCAGTCGATGACTACTCTTGAGTGATCAATGGTGTGATTGCAAACCCTGACCCCGACATATCATGTCAGCAGATCATAAGTGTCAATTTCACAACGTCCCTGCGGTGACATGGCGTGGTTCAAAAGTCCCATTTCTTTTTGTCGGATGTTATATGCTACAGAAGGGTCATTTCGTCAGGAGGGGTAGCCGCACGCTTTAAGCGTGCGCTATATTTTCTGCGATCGGTGAGCGCATTTCTTGTGTAATTTTTCACCTATGACAATTTTTAGGAGGTGGACATAGAGAATGAAACCAGTTTGTTACTTCGAGGATTTTTCCGAAGAGATTATTTTTTGTAAGGCATCTATGAAGGGAGGCAGGTCATCTACGATTGTACCCCAGAGCACATCAAGGTCGATATCGAAATAAGCATGGATCAGGCGGTTTCTCATTGCAATCACATTAGCCCAGGGAATTTCCGGAAATCTCTTTTTTGTTTCCTTGGTTACCTTCGATGCAGCCTCTCCGATGATTTCTATTGATTTTACCAGGGAAAGAACAAGCATCCGTTCATTATCAAGGTTCTTTCTTGTTTTGTTTTGGGCGAAAGATATCGCTTCTTTTGCAGCATCCAGCATATGCCGAAAGCGTATGCTATCTTCCCGTCGCATACTGCACCTCCGCCGTATCCAAAACTTCCTGGCGAAAATAGCGGCTCAGTTCTGCAGGTGTCCTTAAATCCACCTTTCTCTTGATAATATTAGAAAGTTCCATCTCTATGCCTGACAGGCGGAAAAAACCAACTACCTGACCAGGTTCAAATTCCACAAGTACGTCAACATCACTTTCCGGTGTAAAGTCGTCCCGTAATGCTGAGCCAAAGAGGGAGAGCTTGCTGATATGATGCTTCTTGCAGAACTTCTCTATTTCTTTCTTGGGTATGTCAATCGGTAATTTTCTCTTCATTTGTAACCCGCAGAAGTAATGGCATTTAATCCTATTGCTGTAGATTCTATCATGCCACTTCGCTATTCTGCAACCTATTTATCTAAGGGTGTTATTCCTTGAATGTATCATCAATAAAGATAACGGAGGTGAATTGACAATGTGCGTTGCCGGGCGCAGCAAGTCGCGATTGCTATGGCACATGGCCTTTGCATTATCTACAGGGTGCTGAAGATATTGGCTACTGGATACTTGATGCTGGATATAAAAAAAAGACTATTAACTGATATTTCGAAGCCCTTGTAGGGTAGGGCGGTACCCATCCGTTCTTCGTGCTCGTTTCTTCGTGATCTTCGTGGCTACAGCTTTGTGAGCTTCGTGGTTGGAAAGGCGCATGCAGGGTTCATAATTCTTCAGGAGGCTAGCCGCACGCTTCAGCCTGCGTTACATTTTCTGTGATTGTTGAGCCCATTAATTATTATTCACACTTTCAACTACGTCCCCCTTTTTGTGGTTTTGCTTTTACTGGACAAGGACATGAGACAGAAAGGTCATTTCGTCAGGAGGGTGGCCGCATGCTTCAGCTTGCGCTATCTTTTCTGTGATTGTTGAGCTCCTTAATTATTTTGCACCTATTCACCTACGACCCCCGCTTTATCTTTTCCTTGTCATTTCATAAATTTTACCATGTCATCAATTAATCGTTCAATCTCATCCTTCACTTTATAAAACCCGGCGGATTTTTCACCTGTCGTTTCATCCATATACCTCCCGCGGTTTATCTCAATCATAATGGATTGCACGCGCTCATCCGTCTTATAAAACCCGGCCGGCACGTAGGTTCCTGCAAAAGGTTTGTTGAGAGCTGTTTTGAGGTTTTCATGTAAAAAGAAATGCAAGATGCCTTGTACAATGTTTTCCGGTGTATGAAAGGATTCGCTTCCGATGCATATGTCAGGTCTGTTTTTGTCCTGATCACGCTCATAAGGTAAGGGTTGTGAGGGAAATGAATGGCAATCAAGAATCAGGCATGAGCCGAAGTGCTTCATCAGGTCATGTACTTCATGTTCTATCGCGCGGTGGTATGGCCTGTAGAACTGGTTCAGTAATGTTTCTCTTTCCTTTGAAGAAGGTGGATTCCTCAAGTCGGACAAAGAGGATGTTTTTGTATAAATCACACCCATCCCTTGCTGATGCATCTCTTCTTTGGCATCATCCTCAAACCTCTCCGGATCCACTATCAATCTGCTCATAGTATAAATTACAGATACTCCGCCAAGGCCGGATACCCGTTCAAATAGTTCATCAACATACCGGTCGGTTAATGCTAACAGTTCATGCGCAAGCTGACCATCATCAAGTAGCAAAGAAGTGCGATGCTCAGAAGGTATACAGGTGGAGCTGTGAGGAATGTGGGCAAGGAGCGGAACACGCACGTCCCGCTTCAGGACTGTGTATGCTTTTGATTGAGAAATCGGCTTGGACATTTTTCTAAGGCATCAATTAGGATGTTTTAAGAAGCGAAATGGTTACTGAAAACCGAGGATGGAGGGACACACTCCGTTGCGTCCACAATGGAATAACATCGGGAGGGTAGAAGCTCACGATCTTCTGCACAACGTATCCTGCCCACTTTGCCGGCCGTAGCCCCAGTCATGGCGATCAGAATATCGCCATTCCACAGGCAATACTTCCTGTGCTTGTCGTCAACTAGGTTCTCGGGTAGGCATTGGGCGGACTCTATATCAACAGAACGACTATCGGTAATGTTGCCGATCTTGATCACGGGGATGCCGGTCTCGCCCAAGGTTATGCTCTTGAAAGCAAATCCGGGAACTACATCACAAACGTCTCCGATTCTCTTCAAAGGCCACTTCATATCTTCAACCTCTCGAAGTTCCTCTTCACCCTCTCCGCAACTTCAGCCTTCTCCTTGTCCAGGTAGGTTCTGAGACGATTCGTGCAGCGCGGCGCTGCACACATTCCACGTAATCTGTTTGCCTGCCCCTCCCTACCCCGTCCTCCAGCAGCTTGGCGATTTGCGCGGGACTGGGAAGCTGGTTGTGGCTCCAGGGGATTACTCGCAACAGTGGTGCGAGTTTTTAAAGGACGGAAGGGTGCGAGGATCATGGTTTGCGGCCTCGTTGTTGGGCACGGCGGTCGAGGCGGGCGCGGGTCATGCGCTCGCGCAGGCCGCCGTCCTCGATGAACGCCTGCTCCAGATGCTTGAGCTGTCGATCCAGCAGGAAACAGGTCACGCGGGTCAGGCCCAGGATGACATTCGCGGCAATGACCGGATCTTCATGCTCGATCCCTTTGCGAAAGGTTTCATAGTCGGCGCCGGCTTTGCGGTTGAGCGCTCGCAGACGCTGGGCATGAGGATGTGAGGCCGGCCATTCCTTCGCGCCGTGCAATCGGAGAAAGTCGAGGTAATCCTCCGCAAGCTCCGCCAGACTGGCACGCGCCACATTGACGAGTTTCAACTCCAGCTCCTTCGAAGTGCCCGAAACCTGGCTGCCCTCGACAATGTTCTGCTTGCCCGAGCGTGCGGCCTGAATCATCTGGTCGCGCGTGCGGTCCCCACGCTTCGCAATGAACCGGTCACAGAACCGAACGGTGGCATCATAGACAATAACCGCCTTCTGATAGGATTTCAGTTCCTGAAAACCGCCATGCGCCGGGATGAAACCGTCTTTTGTCATGGAAAACTCCAGAAGAAAAGGACCAAAGGGACATAAAGGACCGGCGGCAATGTTCCCCTGCCCCTTCCGTCCCTTTGGTCACTTGAATCGTCACATTCGATGTGTGGCTTGACGCTCATATCCCCAAGCCCTCTAAATTCCGTTGAATCGCCGCGGCCAGTTCCGCGGCCTCCTTGTTCAGGTCGGCGAGTTCGGTGTGGATGTCGCGCATGGTCTGCTCGAAGTCGAAACCCTCGTCCTCCTCGGCCGGGGCGACGCCGACGTAGCGGCCGGGTGTGAGGCTCCAGTCCGCCGCTTCGATTTCTTTCAGGTCCACCAGCTTCACCAGGCCGGGGACGGCAACGAGCTTGCCGTCGGGGAAACGCGAGAGGAGCCAGTGGGCCTGGCGTTCAAAGTAGGCGGTCGTCTTGAGCTGCTCGACCAGTTCCTTGCGCCGGGCTTCGAGTTCCTTTTCCAGCCGCCCGATGGTACGGCCGTCCCAGTCGTCGTAGTCTTTCGCACCGGCGTCTTTTTCCGCCGTATCCACGACGCGAGCGGCGAGCTTGAAGGCGAGGTCTGCATCCTTCACGAGGTCGCGGCAGCTGGCGGCGAGTTTTTCGAGACCGGCTTGTAGTTTCTTCTGCGCGGCGAGCTTGGGCTCGCACGACTTCTTCCAATCGCTGGAAATGCGAGCGATAAGATCTTCCAACCCTTGGAAACATGTCTTGGCCGCGTCATCACGTTCCTTGATAACACCGCACAGGGGCGAGTCTTTGGGGAGAGTCTTAAGGAATGATACGGCGGCTTCGACGAGCGCGTCGTAGGCCTTGCGGAACGGTTCGGCCTTACCGGCAATGGCGGCGGTATCGGCCAGCGTCCGGTCAAGGTATTGCTGGACCAGCTCTACGAAGCGGTCGGTCTGGCCACGATAGAGCCAGACAATAGCGGCGAGGTTCTGCTGCTGCTCGGGAGAGAAGTCGTAAATCTTGCGGGTGACCTTCCGGTAGGTGTTCCGGGCGTCGATCATCAGCACTTTGTCGCGCCGGTCAGAGGGCTTGCTCTTGTCGAAGTGCCAAAGTTCGCAGGGAACCGTCCGCGTGTAGAAGAAGTTGGACCGAATAGAGATCATTACGTCCACATCGCAGGTTTCGACGAGTTTGCGGCGGACTTCGGCCTCGCCGTGACCGGCGCTGCTGGCCTGGGAGGACATGACGAAGCCGGCGCGGCCTGTCCGGTTCAGGTAGCTGTGGAAGTAGGATATCCAGAGATAGTTTCCGTTGCTGACCTTCTTGTCCTTGTTCACGCTCGGCAGACCGAACGGCAGGCGGCGGTCCTTCTTGATCTTCTCGGCATCCACCTTGTCCACGTTGAAGGGGGGATTGGCCATGACGAAGTCGCACTTCTCGAACAGCTCGTGCGGATCCTCATAGAAGGTGTTGGCCTCCTTAATAGAACCTTCGAGGGCGTGGACGGCGAGGTTCATCAGAGCCAAACGCAGGTTGCTGGTCTTGAACTCGTGACCGTAGAAGGTTACCCGGTGGGCGGCGCGGTCGCCCTTGCGCTCGATGAAATGGCTGGACTGGACGAACATGCCGCCCGAACCGCAGGCCGGGTCGAAGAAGATGCCGTGGTCCGACTCGATGACGTTGACGATGGTCTGGACGATGGAGGGCGGGGTGAAGAATTCGCCATTGTCCTGGGCGCCCTGCATGGCGAACTTCATCAGGAAGTATTCATTGATGCGCCCGAAGACATCTCCACTCGCGGTGCGAAGCGTCTCGCTGTCGAATGTGCGGAGCAGATTCTCCAGCAGGGCGCTCTCGAACCTGGTGTAGTCCTTTGGAAGCTGGCCCTGAAGGGCCGGGAAATCCGCCTCGATTGCCTCCATCGCGGCGACCAGTGCCCTGCCGAGGTCCTGCCCCTTGTCGAGGCCGAGGAGGTGGTCATAGCGGGCGGTTTCCGGGAGCAAGAGCGCCCGGCGCTTCTTGAAGTCAGCCGAGGTCAGCGGCCGTTTGGGCATCCTGCCTGCGGCCTGATCCGCCTGGATCTCCCGCAGCGCCTCGTTGTAGCGGTTGGTTGCGTGCCGAAGAAAGATGACCCCAAGGACGGGCATGCAATACTCGCCGGCCGTAAGCTTCGAGTTCGCGCGCAGGTTATCGGCGGCATCCCAAAGCGACGATTCCAGCCTCTCAATATCCCTGAATTCATCACCGTTCATATGTCCGCTTTTCTCGCTGATCCGTCATGAATACTCGAATCTCATCGCCGACCTTTATAATTCGGCTTTGTTTTCATTTGTAAAAGGAGGGTTGTTGACAAATTGTACTTTCTTTCATTGAGTACCAACATGCATGCTACCGCTGACGTTGAGACGCCGAGCCGTGTGGATTGGGGATGATCGCAATTTTCAGCATCTCTTTCTTAGCAACATAGAATAAAAAGCTGCCCAAAGTGCCTTTTAGCCACTCGAGCAGCTTATATTTACCCTCCTGGAACCAATGCTTGCATTCCCCCCTCTTAATTATATTAGTTTCGCCTTCGCGATTGCAAAATCGCCGTGTGCGGCAAATTATACCCAATGCCCCTGTAAGCTCAAGCAGTTTGAGGAGAAGCACATGGGTAGGAGCACCTTCAGGTGCGAATGATTTCGCGACCGGAGGTCGCTCCTACCCTGATGTCCATATTACGGCCCGACACGAGCCTACCACTCCACCTGCACCTTTTTTGTCTCCCCCGAGAAGCGGTCGTGGTAGAGGAGGTAGCCGTTCTCTCTGCCGAATTCGTACAGCCGCCGGGTCAGATCCACGTCATCCTTGCAATAGGAGGTGAGCTCCGCGATCTTCCCCTGCCGGAACCAGGTGACCGCCTGCAATCCGTCGGCGCTCTTGTCTGCGGCCAGGGTGGCCTGGGCCAGGGCATTGAGGCTTAAGCGGTGGCCGAGCCTGCGCTTGATGTGCGCCAGCATGTCGATGGTATGGAGCTGATTGAGGTTCTTGGCGGTATAGGGTTTGAGCACCCGATAGTCGAAGTCAATGATGTTGAACCCGACGATGGTCTCGGCCTGGAAGAGATCTTCAATGAGGAAAAAAACCTGGGGCTCGGTGTAGCTCTTGAAGGACCCGGTCACAGAAGAGTAGGTGACCGCGACCGAGACATGCAGCCGCTCCACGTAGTTTCTTCCGCCCACCTCATCAAATGAGTGCTGCGTCTCAAGGTCAAAGAAGAGGGTTCCCTTTTTTTCGCCCTGCAGTAATCCGTTGCTCAAGCGCGCTCTCCGAAAATGGCGGTTCCGATGCGTACCAGTGTCGATCCCTCTTCGATGGCCACTTCAAAATCCGAAGACATGCCCATGGAAAGCTCCTTTAGATTGAGAGCCGGCCCATGCCGTTCATTCAGGTCATCCTTGAGCTGCTTCAGGGCCCTGAAGCAAGGGCGGGCATCCTCGGGATCATCACTGTACGGGGCCATGGTCATCAGCCCTTCAACCGAAAGGTGGGGAAGCGACATCAGTTCCTGCATCAGGCTGCCGGCACCGTGAGCATCAATCCCCGATTTTGTCCTTTCGCCCGATACGTTCACCTCGACCAAAATCCGGGCCTTTCCCCCCTGCTTTCCCGCAGCGAGATTGATTTCCTGGGCCAGCGGCAATGAATCAACCGAGTGGATCATTTGGAAAAGGTCGACGGCATGCCGGACCTTGTTGCGCTGGAGGTGGCCGATAAAATCCCATCGCACCGGGGCGGTGATCTGCGGGATTTTTGTCCGCGCCTCCTGGAGGTAGCTTTCCCCGAATACGGTCACCCCCGCTGCAAGAGCCGTGCGGATAACGTCAACCCCGACGGTTTTGGAAACCGCAACCAGCGTGACGTCCGCGGGATCTCTTCCGGCTTTGCCGGCGGCCTGCGCGATTCGCACCCCGATCTGTTCCAGGTTTTTCGCTATCCCTGCACCGGCCATAGAGCGGCAGCCTCATGTGCTTTCAGATGCCCATCACCCATGATGAGCGATAACTGCTTTTCATTTCCTGTTATTTATAGTATAGAA
>CAZWCD010000013.1:0-33084 GCA_964632275.1 uncultured Thermodesulfobacteriota bacterium | reverse complement strand
CAATCTCATGAGATTGCTTCACTGAAGCTCGCAATGACATTCTCGATGACAAACTTCTAACGTTGCTTATTATTCCTGGAACAGCAGAATATCAGCCCATCGACGCAAGATGCTTGATTCTTTTTACCATGTTGGGGTGGGTGGTAAACAGTTCCATCATCCTTTCCGCGGCGCTGATGCGCACACCCTTCTGGCGGATTTCCATCAGTTCATTGCCGTCGATGGTCCCGGACATGTCCGTGTCTATCTGGGCAAGTTCGGTCAGTTCTGTTTTGGCCCGCGAAGGGTCATTGAGAAAAAACGCCTTTACCCCCTCCACCCGTCGCAAATCATCCTGACCCCGCACCCGGGCGCTGCCATAGACCAGCTTATAGAGCGCCGACGCCAGGAAGTGCGGCTGATTGCCGAACTCCACGCTGCCCTGGTCGGCATAGTATTCCCGTATGCGGGAGCCGTACAATACCAGCAGGTTGGTAAGAAAGTAGAAAAGCATCGCCCCCAGCCCTATCAGCGCGGCGGCGCCCCCATCTTCCCTCCTCCGGTCCCCCAGTGCACCTCCCCACATCATCCGGGTCGCAATCCAGTAGAGTATCAGCGGGATGGCGGAAAGTATGGTGATGACGATCATGTCACGATGCTTGAGATGGGCCAGCTCGTGTCCCAGCACCGCTTTTAACTCATCTTTGCTCAGGAGGCCGCGGATGCCGCTGGTAACGCACACCCGTCCGTCCCGCAGGCTTTTCCCGAAGGCAAACGCGTTGGGCACCGCTATCTGGGATATGCCCACTTTGGGCTTGGGAATGCCTGCTCGTTCAGCCATCTCCGACACCATGCGGTGCAGCTCCGGCTCCTCACTCTCGGAAACCCATTTCACCCGCATGGTTGCCTGCACCATGGCCGGCCCGATGAGGTACTGCAGGCCCAGGAAGAGAAAGGCCATGATGACATAGGAGGAGGCACTCCCCTGGCCCAGGTAGGTCCCGGCGGCGGTCATAATGCCATAGAGAATGGCAAACAATAATGCTACCAACAGCCACATCCTGGTTTGAAGTCCCATCGCTCACTCCTGCTGAAAGAATACGTTTGCTATGTGCTTATATTATAACTGTATCACCTGCTTTGCGCAAGCTCTCAGCACCGATTTGGGCAATGCATTGCTTGGTTTCTAAAGGTGACCCTTCCAAGCAGGTAGGGGCGACCGGCCGGCCGCCCCTACAAGTCTTGCTCTATTGCCGCATTAGAATTGGGTTATCAGCGACAGGTGCGATAGCTCCTTGCCGATGGCCCTGGTCAGCATCATGTCCCCGATCGAATCACGTGCCTGGAAGACGGCGCGAATCGCGTTTTTCCTGGTATTCAACGCCTTCATATAGTCGGCAGGTCTCGGCTCCTCTTTCTTCCAGAGATCTATATACACCTTGAGATACTCCGCCGTCAGGTTGAGCAGCGCATCGCGGTTTTCCGGGGTAGCCTCCGCCTCGGTGGTGATGACGTACGGCGAGCTTATAACCCTGAACCAGTTCTCGCTCCTCACCCGGGTAGGCGGAAAATGGTCAAGCCCCTTTTCATAGATGTCTTCCAGCGGCGCCAGGTATTTATCCAGATACGGCAGATCCAGCACACAGTCGGCGATGGGGTACAAATCAAGGATGAAAAAGCTTCCCTTGGCGCTGTCCGCCCAGTAGCTCGAAAAGAGGGGCAGCGCGTGGTTATCATCGGGCCAGATCATCAGGGCATAGGACATGAGCTTTTCGCGAAACGCCCCGACGCCGAGGGCTATCTTCTCGAGCTTCGGCGCTTTATAGAGGTACTTGTACCCGGTATACCCTTCGCCCTTCTGGTCCCAGAGCGGCTTGATATCATGTCCCTGATAGTCTTCCATCAGGGTTCCGCCGAATTCCTTTATCAGTTCCTGCATCTTTTCGCCGTACAGTGGAAATGAATACTCCGCACTCATACATCCTCCTCATGGCATCGAAATCGAACTCACCTTAAAGTAGAAACGCCGCTTTCGGTTTGGCCGCATGTGGGGCCATTATCGCGAAACCGGCAGGTAATGTCAAGCACTGACTCCCGATTTCCCTCAATCCGCTCAGCGCAGCGACGCATAACCATAAATGGCGCCGGAGGCCAGCGATGCGGTGACGCAGCGTTCCGGGCGCGCGCCGGTTTTGTGCTGCAATCCCGCCGCGATTGCAGCGGCGCAGTCGCGCCGCTCACTCGTGTCCGCCTTGTTGAGCAGCACATAGCGCGGGCAGGTTTCCGGCACGCCCTTGAAAAGGCCCCGGGGTGACATAATAAGCTCCACCACCGCCTGGGCGTCCAGCGGCGCCCCCAGCGCTCTCCCCACCACGTCGCAAAAAATCTCCGCCCGATGCACATGCTCCTCATCAATCGGCTGACCCAGCGCATCCAGGCCGATGACCCCGATGGTCCTGGTGGTAGTACCAGGCACAATCGGCTCATAATGAGCGGCGGCCTTTATGGGCTTGCGCTTGGAGCCGTCGCACTCAACCAGAATGCCGTCAAAAAGCCGCTCCTGATGCAGCTTCTCAATGACCCCCTTATCCACCCCCGCGAGCTTTCTTTCATTCACAACGGTTCCGCCCAGAACGGTAATGGTGCCGCCGGAAACGCCATGAAACATGTTCGCATCCGGCGCCTCATTGACGATCACCGCGTCACATTCGTTTTTTTCAGGATAAAAGATGTTGGTGGTGGTGGTGACCAGGACGCGCATTTGGAGGGATTTAAGCGCTTGCGCCAGCGCAAACATGGCAGTGGTCTTGCCGCCGGCGCCGACCAGGCTCACGAGTTCATGTCGGTCGGGTGATATGGCGAAGGCATCGAGCAGATCCATACGAACACTTTTAAAAATATGGCTCCACAAAAATCCACATCTTGCCGCCGCAGACATCACCGCCGCGGGTTCCGATGTCGTCGGTCAGATCAACCTCGATGAGGGACGGCGTCCTGGTAACCAGAAGGCACTTGAGAGCCGCGCTCCTGACCTGGTTCTCGCCGCAGCCCCCGCCCACCGAACCGAAGGTGGTCCCGTCCGCGCAGGCGAGCATCTTGGCGCCGATTTCGCGGGGGGTCGACCCCGCCGCCCGGACAATGGTGGCGAGGCACGCCGGAATGGACTGCGCCTTGAGCTCGGCGAGCTTCTGGAATATTTCCCGGTCGGTCATGGCTTTTTCCTTACAACCGCGGCCAGCGCCTTGGCCTGGGCGATGCCCTTGCGGCGCACGCACACCAGCTCCGCCGCGATGGAAAGGGCTATCTCTTCCGGGGATTCAGCACCTATTGGCACCCCGATGGGCGTGCAGACACGTTCCAGGCGCTCCTGCGGAACCCCCTTCTGAGAGAGCATCTCCAGCACAAAGCCGACCCGCCGGCGGCTGCCGATCAGCCCCACATAGGCGGTCTCATGGGTGAGCACCTCTTCCAGGCATTCCGCGTCATGCTCATGACCCCGGGTGATCACTACCACGTACGAAGCGCGATTGATGGATATGCTGCGCAGGGAAGGGATAAATTCACCGGCAATGACGGCGCATCCGGGGAATCGCGAGGGGTGGGCGAAGTCGGAGCGGTCATCGATGACGGTCACGGCAAATCCCAGCTCGCCGGCAAAGCGCGCCAGGGGAATGGCAATATGGCCGGCGCCGCAGATGATGAGTGATGCCGCAGCAGAAAGGATGTCAAAAAAAATCATCAGTCCGGGCTGCAGCTCAACCGACTGTTTTTTCTGAGCGCTGAGGCAGGCAAGGGCCTGACTCCTGATCTGTGCATCGAGCGCCGGCTGCCCGGTGCTGAACTCAAGCGTGCCGTCGCGCAAAATGATGACCCGGTGCCCGGCAGCTATGGATGCATCGGGGGATGCGAGCACGGTTGCCAGGCAAAACAGCTGCGCCTGGTCGAGCAGGTCATTAATCCGGTCAATGCTGTTCATGAGGTTCGTTGCCGGGGATTAGGTAATGGCACGCGCGGTTGCGGCGGGCGCCTTGGTTGCCGTATCGGTCAGGGTGCAGCTTGCAGCCCGGGCGCCGTTTCTTACCGCCACCAGCTCCGCCGCGATGGATATGGCTATTTCCGCCGGGGTGTTGGCGCCGATGTTGATGCCCACCGGCGAGTAGATTTTTTTGATAATCGCTTCACTGACGCCTTTGTCGCGCAGCTGCTGAAAGGCCTTGGCCACCTTGGTGCGGCTGCCGATCATGCCCAGGTAATGGAAGGGCCGGTTAACAAGCTGCTCGAGGATCTCAAAATCATGAGCGTGCTTGTGGGTGACAATGATCATATAGGTGCTGTCGGAATAGGACAAATCTCCCAGCACTTTCAGGTAATCCTCCGCGATGATTGTGTCCGCCCCGGGAAGACGTTCAGCAGCGGCAAAGTCGGGCCGGTTGTCAATGACGGTGACGTTGAAGTCAAGCATTTTGCCGATTTGCGAGAGTGCGCTTCCGATGTGGCCGGCGCCGAAGATGATGAGCTGGGGGGCGGGACGCAGCGGCTCGAGAAAAACCGACATGCCTCCGCCGCAGGACATGCCGATGTCCTTGAGTTCGTATTTCACCAGTTTCGGCGCGGCGGCGCTCATCATCGCCAGGGCTTCATCCAGAATCTTCTTTTCAACCGCCCCTCCGCCGATGGTTCCCACCGTCGATCCGTCCTTCTTCACCAGCATCCTCGCGCCTTCCTCGCGGGGCGCCGATCCCAGCGATTCCACCACCGTGGCCAGCACCACCGGCGCGTTTGCCTTCTTTGCCGCGATGACCTCTTCAAAAATATCCATGGCGTTCCTCCCGAAGTGCCGTCTCGTCTTATACAATTACATTATAAAAGATTTCTCAGTCGCTGCCACGCAGCTTCTTCGAAATGACGGAAATAGGACTTGTATCATTCCCTCCGAGCATTCCATTGCTCAAGCGCCTTGTGCAGCGCCTGCACGCCGGCCAGCGGACAGCCGGACTGCTGTGCCAGCGCTCCCTGAAATGCCGCGACGACGTCCTGATCGGTCAGCTGTTGTGCCTCCTCGACCGTTTTGCCGAGGGCCAGCTGGGTCATCATGCTGTTTGCGGCGAGCGTTGCCGCACAGCCGTTTGATTTGAAGCGAATGTCAAAAATCCTACCTTCTTCGACCAGTATCCAGAGCTCAACCCTGTCGCCGCAGGACGGATCAGTGATTGAAATATAGCTGTCCGCGAGCCCCTCGGACATATCCCCGAAGTTGCGCGGGTTCTGCGCGTGATCCTCCAGCAGGGTCGAGGGAGGGGTCTCATCCTTAAACTCCATGTGCTGCCAGAGATCATTGTGATAATTTTTATTCATGGCTGGTGTTGTGCCCGAGTGAATTGTGACGATCAGATCTTTTTAACCACTTCGATAAATGCTTCCAGAGTCTTAATATTATGGCAGGGTAAAAAGTGATCAACGTACGGCATCGCCGCCGCCATGCCCAAGCAGAGCGGCTGGTAGCTGTCATATTTCAAGTTGGGGTTGAGCCAGATGATCCTTTTGAAGCCTTTTTTGAAGATGGCCACCTGCTTCCTCATCAACTCGATGTCGCCCTTGTCCCAGCCATCGGAGAGGATCACCAGGATCCGGTTTTTCTTGCGCAGCTTGCCGCCGTAATGGTCGTTGAACTCGGCAAAGCTGCCGCCGATATCGGTGCCTCCCGACCAGAACAGCACCTGCTTTGCCATCATGGCCAGGGCGGATCTGATGGAGCGATAGCTCAGGAGGTCGCTGATGCGGCGGAGCTGGGTCCCGAATACGAAGGTCTCGGTGTCGGGCACATACTTCTGCAGCTCATAGATGAACTTTATGAGAAAGGTGCTGTAAATATCCATGGATCCGCTGACATCGGCAAGCAGCACCAGCTTGGACCGCTTGGGCTTGCGTTCCCTGGTGTAGATCTTCATAATCTCGCCGCCCTTTTGCCGCGACTGGCGGATGGACTTGGGCAGGTCTATAATCTTCCCCTTGTTGCTTGACTTGAATCTCCTCCCCTTCCGCTCTTTTACATTGATGCGCAGGTTCTTGAACGCCTCATCAAACAGGTTCAGGTCCGCATCCTTCACCTCTTCAAAGTCCTTTTCCCTCAGCCGCTCGGAAAGCGAGTAGGTGGGCACCGCTGTTTCAGCATACAGATTGCTCTCCTTTTTCGCGTCTTTTTTGGTGTCTACCTCGGTGTCTTCATCCGACCCGCTCTGCTTTATCACCGGCTTTTGTTCCTCATCCGGCTCTTCCGAGCTGCCGCCGTAGCGCTTGGGGATGGTAACGCCGGTTTTCCAGAACTGCAGAAACAGGTAGTCAAACACGGCGTAGTATTTATAACTGACCAGCATGTTGGCCTTGAGGGCCATATAAAATTCAAAGCGGTTGTTGATGTCTACATGCTTCAGCGCGGCAATGGTGTCAATCTCGCTGGCGGTATGCACCGGAACCCGGTTTTTGCGCAGCAACACCGCGAAGCGCAGGATCCGCTTAATCAGCGCCCGGGAACGCTCCTGATAGTCCTTCTCGGTGAATTCCCGGCGGACCCGTTTGAATGACTCAGGAGGTGTGTATAGTACTCGAGGCATACAATTCCTCTAACCAACAGTGCACGGCTAGATAAAAACCAGCCAAAGATATTTTGAAATATCGGTAGGAGCGCCTTCAGGCGCGATGCATTCGCGGCGTAAAGCCGCTCCTACCGGTCATAATCATGTCCGAGAGAGAAATGCTCAGACTTATATGTGTAAGAATCTATAGCTATGTGGCGCAGGGGGAGGGGTTTTTAAGCCACAACAGAATTCGTCTCAACCGGTAGAACGGCAGCGACTTTCTAACCTCGTCCGACAGACCCGCACCGCACCAGCCTGTGTCAACGTTTCGTGAAAATGCTATTCACCCCCGGCCTCGGCCTTTACCAGGATATCGCTCTTGATATCGCTATAATGCTTGACATCCTCCTTGAACTTGAACAGGCAGCCGCAGGTCAGGTCCATGACCTCCTCATCAATATCTTCCTTTTCGAGGATGGTCAGCGCCTGCGACCAGTCAAGCGTTTCCGCCACCCCGGGCCGCTTGTAAAATTCCTGGTTGCGCAACTGGGCCATCACCCCGGCGATCTTCTTGGCCATATATTCGCCGACCGCAGGCACCTTGGCCATGATGATTTCCATCTCCCGCTCCGGAGTGGGGTAGTCGATGAAGTGATAGAGGCAGCGCCGCTTGAGGGCATCGTGCAACTCGCGCACCCGGTTGGAGGTGATGATGACCTGCGGCCGCTGGGTTGCCTTGACCGTCCCCATCTCCGGGATGGAAATCTGAAAGTCCGAAAGGATTTCCAGAAGGAACGCCTCAAACTCCTCGTCCGCCCGGTCAACTTCATCAATGAGCAGGACCACTTTTTCCGGGCTCCGCACCGCCATCAGCAGGGGCCGGGGGATGAGGTATTCATCGGTGAAAATGTCCTCGAGATGATATCCCTGGGGGCTGCACACATCAGCCGTTTTAATTTTCAAGAGCTGCTTGGCATAGTTCCATTCATAGATGGTGGTGGTGGCGTCCAGCCCTTCGTAGCATTGCAGCCGGATGAGCTTGCTGCCCAATACGTTTGCCAGCACCTTTGCCACCTCGGTTTTGCCGACCCCGGGCTCCCCCTCGAGCAGCAGCGGCTTCTCCATGCACAGGGAGAGATAGATGACAAAGGCAAGCCGACTGTCGCAGATGTAGTTCTCTTTTTTAAATGACTGGGTAATGTTTTCTACGGAATGTATCTCATTCATTGAGGCCTCTTTTTATGCGATGAATTATCTCTTTATCCCCATTGTTGGGGAATGGTAACATATACAAAGGCATGATGGCAACAGCAAAAAAGGGCAGGCGCCGCGGCCGGCAAGCGGGTGAAGCATGGAGTCCGGCAGGCGGGCCGGCGGGCCGGCGGCTTCAACGCGTTGCCCTGTCAGCCTTCATCACCCGGACTGCCGTCACCCCTGCCGCGTTTTCCCCTTCCGGTAGGTCAGATATAAAATTGCCTCCAGCACCGCGCCGCCCAGGGCGCGCGCCTTGTCCGAAATGGTATGGCAGAATTCCTGTACCGGCCGGGGATCCACATCGCCTATCTTGAGTCCTTGCATGACCTCCCGCCCGTTCATGATCAGGCCGCGAATCATGCCGTCAAAGGGGGCCTTGACCGGCTGTCCATCCACCGTACAGATAACATCGCCGGCCTTTACCAGATTCCCTATATCCAGGACGTGCTTTACCACGCCGTTGCATGGCGCCCGGAGCACCCGTTCCTTGCCATAGCCTTTTACCGGGGCGGGCACACCGGTATCCGGTTCGGCACAACCTTCAAATATGAGTTTCCCCAGATCATGCCCGCGGTTGGTTTCGATCACCACGTCAACGTCCTTGCCTGCCTCGAAGCCGGGACCCAGGGCAATGGTAATGGGCGCCATGCCCCGGTGCATGCCGGTATTCCGCTTGGCCAGGGTGGCATCCACCACCGCATCAGGTTTGATCTCCTTTAAGATATCTCCTCCGGGATCGACCATGATGGGGATAGTGCCCTGTTCCCACTGCCTGATTATTGCGTCTTTGGAGTTGACCCGCACCGCCCGAATGTCTTCTACCACCGCTTCGCCGTCAAGTACCGCCTGGGCAAATGACACCGTCCGGCGCACCACCAGCGGGTCGGCAACCTCCAGGAGGAGCACCCGGAAGCCGCTGCGGTGAAGCTTATGCGCCACGCCGCTGCCCAGATCACCTCCGCCCCTGATTACAACCGTATGGTTCACCATCAGACTCGTCTCCGGTTATACAAACTGCTCGAAAGAAGGAAAGGGGGGTGTCGATCGAAATGACATCCCCCCTTCACCTTCATTTGTTCTCAGTTGTGAAACCGATTACTGATTACTTCTTGATGCCCTGCTTCTTAATGGCCGCGAGCACCCGTTCCGCAGTGATGGGAGCGTGGGTCATCTGGATGCCGATGGCATCATAGATGGCGTTGGCAACCGAGCCGATCGGTCCCATCAACGCTGATTCACCGCAGCTCTTTGCGCCCATCGGTCCAATGGGATCGGGAGCAGATTCTATCAGGATGATTTTGGCATTGGGCATATCGGAAGGCCCGAGCATCTTGTAATCGGTGAAGTCATTGTTCAGCACCAGGCCTTTATCATTGTAGACATAGTCTTCAGACAGAACAAAACCAAGACCCTGCTGGGCGCCGCCCTCAAGCTGTCCCTCAACCGACGGGGGATGAATGGCCTTGCCGATGTCATGTCCGTTCACCAGGTTCAACACCTTCACCTCTCCGGTCTCGATGTCAACCTCAACCTCCGAGAAGCAGGCGCCGAACGGCGGCGAGCAGTGCTTGGCAAAGAAGCTGGAATATCCCTGAATCTGGCCGGGGATGCCGATGTTCTTGCCGGTGGCAGGATCCTGGAAATTGTATACCGCATCTTTCGCGATCTGGCGGGCGTCAATCTTCTTTTGCGGGTTGCCCTTGACCGAGATGACCTTGTTGCTGTCCATCTGCAGATCTTCCACCCGGGCTTCCAGCAGCTGGGCTGCCCTTTCCAGGAGCTGTTTTTTCACGCTCTCGCAGGCTTCAATGACCGCCGGCCCCGCGCAGTAGACGGTTCGGCTGGCATGAGCGCCGATATCGAATCCCGAGTAGTCGGAATCGCCGGACTTGAGGTGCACGTCTTCAAGGGGAAATCCCAGGGTGTCTGCCGCCATCTGGGTCATGGCGGTGTGACCGCCGGTGCCGAGATCCGAAATCATCGCCATGAGTTCCACCGTGCAGTCCTCGTTCAGCTTGGCAGTGCATGTGGTGTGCTCGAGCAGCATGGGCCAGGCGCCGCTGGTGTGGTTCATCACCGCTACACCGATGCCGCGGCGCTTGGTGCCGGTCTGCTTGGCATACTTCTTCTTTTTCTCCTTCCAGCCGATCTCCCTTGCGGCCGTGTCCAGGCAATCATTCAGGCCGTCCGAGGCGTAGGTCACGCCTTTCAGCCAGGTCTCATCACCGATGGATTTGTGCCATTTCCTGCGCCACTCCACTTCATCAATGCCCAGCTCATGGCACATGTGGTCAATCATCTGCTCCTGGGCAAAGGTGATCTGCGGGTTGCCGTAGCCGCGGTAAGCACCGTAAGGCACTTCGTTGGTGAAATAGCAGTCAGCCCGCATGGCCATTGACTGCCATTTGTACATGCCGTGCACGAAGGCGGCGCCGCAGAATGGCGGTCCATTGCCGTGCGTGTAGTAGCCGCCTTTTCTGGCGGTGAAGTGCGCGTCAACGCACACCGGGGTGCCGTCCTTTTTAAAGCCCATCTTCATCCAGATTTTGCCGGGCCCGCGTGATTCCGAGGCAACCCAGTCCTCCTCACGCAGCATCTCCGTCCTCACCGGGTGACCCGGCACCGCCATGGCAAGGGCGCAGGCATGAGGCTCACCGATCATGCCCAGGCGGACGCCGAATCCGCCGCCGACCGTGGTCTGCACCACCCGCACCCGCGACAGGGGCAGTTCGAACAGCTCGGCGATCAGCACCTGAACCGGCTTGGGCATCTGGGTTGATGTCCAGCAGTTGAGGCGGCCGCGATCATCGTAATGTGCCACATAGGCGTGGTTTTCCATCTGGCACTGCTTGTGCTTGGGCACCTCGTAGGTATCTTCGATAATGAGGTCGCACTCCTTCCAGAGGTCCGCGGGGGTTTTGCCGTTCTTATCATTCCATCCATAGGACTTGCCGGGGAAGAATGCCGCCGGCAGTTCCGCGGCGACATTGCCGGGTTTCAGCGGGGTAAACAGATAGCCGTTCTTTTTCTCCCCCTCCGCCTTTGATGCCTCGGCGGTCATATAAAGGGGCAGCGGCTCATAGGTGACCTTGATCTTCGCCGCCGCCTTCTCCGCCGCCTCTTCGGTTCTGGCGATAACGCCGCAGATGGCATCGCCCTGGTGCTTCACCACCCGGTTGAAGATATTCAGGTCAGCAATTTCTCCAAACACATCGACAAAGGTTTCCGGAACCAGGAGCTTCATGATGGTGGTGTTGTATGGCTTCTGGGTAATATCATCCGGCCCTACGATTTTGATCACGCCGGGAACCTTTTCCGCTGCTGAAAAGTCAAGTTTCTTGACCCGGGCATGGGCATGTTCCCAGCATCTGACAATCTTGCCGTAATACATGCCCGGCATGCGCATATCGCCGGCATAGATGGCCTTGCCGGTGACCTTCTCACGCGAATCAACTTTCGGGATTCTTTTTCCAACTACGTTCATAGTATTTCCTCCTTTACTTACTTTTTGCCTGCAGCCATTCTGTCCCGGGCTACTTCCATGGCCTGTACTATCTTTACATATCCTGTGCATCGGCAGATATTGCCTTCCAGTCCCTTCCTGATTTCCTGCTCCGTTGCCTTGGGGTTCTTTTCAAGTATGGACACCCCTTTCAGGACCATGCCCGGCGTGCAGAAACCACACTGAATGGCGCTTACCTCCACAAATGCCTCCTGCACCGGATGGAGCTTGCCGCCCACTTCCAGCCCGCCGGCGGTGGTGATGCGCTTGCCGTCCATGGTGGCCGCCAGGGTCATGCAGGCAAGGATGGCCTTCCGTTTGCCCTTCTTGGTCCCCTCATCCACCAGCACCGTGCAGGCACCGCACTCGCCTCTTCCGCAACCGTACTTCACATCGGTTAGATTGAGCTGATCCCTTATAGCCTGAAGAAGAGTATAGTGCACCGGGACATTGAGGTTGTATTCTTCCCCGTTTATGGTAAGGGTAATTGCGCGAGTCTTCATGTTCTTCTCCACTCGAAAGGTTGACATCTGTTATCTTGCCTGACACGCTTCCTCAATGACCCGTCGCACCAACACGCCTGAAACCGCGCGCCGGTATTCCGCCGTGGAGCGGACGTCGTCAATGGGTTTGATTTCCGTCGGCACGCTGGCTGCCACTTTCTGCAGCACATCGGCGGTGAGCGCCGAACCCTTGAGCAGCGCCTCGGTTTTGGTCAGGCGGAGGGTGACCGGGGCAACCGCACCGATGGCCAGCCGCGCTTCCTTGCAGATTTTGCCGGCCATGTCCAGCCGCACCGCCGCGTTAACTTTGGAGAGATCCAGCGTGGTCCTGGTCATGCGGGCAAACGCGTTGCAGGTTCCGCTGGGCATGGCGGGAAGCTTGATTTCAATTGCCAGTTCGTCCGCCTTGCGCGCCGTAACCCGATAGCTCACAAAAAACTTGTCAATGCTCACTTCCCGCTTCCCTTTGGGCCCCTGGAGCACCACCGAACCGCCGGTGGCAAGCATGGCGCAGCAGCAATCACCCGATGGCGAAGCGCGCAGAATGTTGCCCACCACCGTGCCCATATTCCGCGTCTGCGGGGTGCCGTTGATGGCCGTGGATTTCCACAATGCCGGATAAAACTGCTTCACTTCCTTGGTGTCGGCAACCTGCTGCAGTGTGGCCATGGCGCCGATCCGCAAGCCCGTTTTCTTGTTGAAGGTGACATAATCAAGCTTGGGAATTTCAGCGAGGCTCATGACGAACGGCGTCACAATTCCCTTGGTCATGGAAACGATAACATCCGTGCCGCCGGACATCACCGAGACCTTGTTCTTGTATTTCGCGAGTAGCTTTACTGCTTCGGAAATACTCTGAGGCATCAGCAGCTCAAACTCAGGCATTATACGACTACTGCTCATAGCACTACCTCCTCCTTAGATTAATACTTCCCGCATGCCCCTGTCCATCTGGCAGTGTGTACGAGGAGCACAGCAGATTAAAAAATACTTCAATCAACTTTTTATTGCGCACCCACCAGCGAGGGTACGTGGCCTGCCGATGCTCACCTCCTTCCCGCACTGATATATTACCCTCTATGGGCATTACCAATTAATAAGCCGGCTGCATGATTTGATAACCGGCTTGCCGTCTTTGCTGCAGCCAACATCTTGCAATTATAAGCCAAATCTATGATGCGGACTAAACCATATAGAATTATGGCCATGAATGTCAAGAAAAATGTTAGAAATACCGGGCGGGAATATGTAAAGGAAAATCAAGCTATTGCAATGAGATGAACAATTTTTAACGTGTGGGGTCATTGCATGGATGGGGAAAGGCGCGAGGGAACACCACTGCTTAAGGCTTTCCCTGCATCGAGGGCAAACCATTCCTTTCAGCGCTGCGGTACAGGGCCAATCCGGCAGAACGTCGCGGATACAGTGCAGCTAACGGTGCAGGCAGCAACCTGCGCGCGGCCTGCGATGGTCATCTTTTTATCTGCTCACACACCTCCCCTCTCCGAGCGCCGGACGAAGTATCCGGCAGAGCATAAAACAAACCGGCGCCTTCTTTTATTGAAAGCCGTATTTCATCAGTATCTGCCGGGCGGTTTCGGTGCTCACCAGCTTTACAAATTCCCGGGCAGCGGCTTCATGTTTCGTTCCCTTGATAACCGCCATCGGGTAGATAACCGGCTTATGGCTTTCTGCCGGGGCTTCAACCACTACCGTCACCTTGTCTGCCATCACCTGTGCGTCGGTGAGGTAGACGATGCCGGCATCCACCTCTCCGCGCGCCACATAATCGAGCACCTGCCGAACATTTTCAGCAAACACACACTTATCCTTCAGCGCATCGAACAGCTTCAAATATGCCAGCGCTTCCTTCGCATATCTGCCGGCAGGCACGGTCTGCGGGTTTCCCAGGGCGATTTTTTTTACCGCTTCTTTCGCCAGGTCACCGAATGTGTGCAGCGCCACCGTTGACCGCTTCGGCTGAATCAGCACGACGGCATTGCGGGCAAACTGCACCACCGTATCTTTCAGCAGCATGTCCTGCGCAAGCAGTTCGTCCACCTCTTTTGAGGATGCAGAGGCGAACACATCGACCGGGGCCCCGGCTTCAATCTGCTTCTTGAGATCCCCCGAGGCGCCGTAATTAAACTGGACTTTGCTGCCGCTGTGTTGTGATTCAAAGATCTTTCCCATTTCATCAAATGCGTTTTTCAGGCTGATGGCCGCGGACACGGTCAGCGCCTCCGGCGATTGAGCATACAGGGCCGCAGGGAACAATAGTGAGCCGCACAACAGTAAAACTACCAGCATGCCTTTCCCTTGTCTCATGTTACACCTCCCGGTCATTGTCTCCTAAGGGTACCTATAAAAATTCACCTTACTATCACTCTCTGTCATTCCCGCGAAAGCGGGAATCCATGAAAAATCAACTTTATGGATTCCCCGATCAAGTCGGGGAATGACAAGAAAAGTAATAATGAAAGGTTATCATACAACATCAATGCACATTATAATCCAGAAGTTCGATGAAGCCTCCCTGCATAAGCCGCGGCGTGTAAAGACCGTAACCGGCATTGATGGCCACGGTGTCCGGCTCCCAGATGAGGCAGAGGCCGTCGGTGCCGGCATCATACATATAGCCCCGCTGCATGTCTTCCCACGGCGGAAGGCCGCTGGTGAGGCCCCGGAGAATCAACCTGTCTTTAACCGAAAATCCATCCGCCGCGATGAAATTATAATAATAGGCTTCCGGAGTCGTGGTCACCGCGGATTTTTCCACAATGTCCGAGAGCCGGATGCAATCCTTGCCGTCGTATTCGCTGATGCGCATCCCTTTGAGTGAAACCGCGACACCTTCGGTTCTCTCCCGGCGCACGGTGACCCATTCATCACCCGTCCATCGCTGCTCCGGTTCGTCTCCCGCTTCCTTGAGCTCGAAGAGGCCGGCGCCGACTGCCACCTCATCTCCGGTGGTCACGGTCACATCGCAGGCGCCGGGCGGTGACGAGCCTTCGATGAGCAGCAGCGTCCAGAGCCTTCGCGAAGACACCGGAAGGGTGAACAGCTCCTGAACAAACTCATTGCTGAAGGAAACCTGTGAAGTCCGGAACCGAAAGCCGGTATCGTTGCCGCTGATGAGCGCCAGGACGAGTCGCGGAGCGGCCGACACGGTGACGCTTCGCGGCGCTATGGACGTTATCACCGGTTCGCCGGTATTTTTACTCTGTGCGTTAGCGCATAAGGCCTGACCAAGAATCAGCATTGAAAAAGCCGCGCTTATAATACCGCGCCATGAGCTCATGCGGGTGTTTTTCCAAAAGGATCGCTGCATTTACATGATCTCCCTTTATAAGGCATCCTTTTTAATCAGCGTGCCGATGTACAGCAGCGCAAGCATTTTCTCTTCGCGCTGCTCGACCGCCGCCGGCAGCCGGTCGATGGTGGTTTCCACAACCTCTTCCCCCCCCTCATAACCGGCCTTGTAGACAATGAATGCCGGCGTGGCCGGGGGATAACAGTCTTGCAATAAAGGCATAAGCGTGCCCAGGTTGGCAAGCGGAAAGAACAGCACGACGGCATCCCCCCGCGCCGCCGCCGCCTTCAGCAGCGCCGGATTTGCGGTTATGTCCCAGGGAGTGGTGAGCACGATGGAACGGTTCCCATCAAACTTCTTGTTCAGCAGCGCGTTGGCGGCATTAAACGAGCTGATGCCGGTTATGATTCTCAGGTCCTTCTCCGCAAAAAAATCCTTGACCCAGACATTGCCGGTAAAGATCGCCGGGTCTCCGTAATCGAGCAGCGCCACGCTCCTGCCTTCGTTCATCATCTTCTTAATCGTTCCTGCCGCCTGGCCCTGCTTTTCCGTGAGGAGGTTTTGCAGCGCGTCCGGGGAAAGGGTTGGGTTCTGCTGCTTGATCGTCGGCGGACTGAAGTCATACATATCAAACAGCACCGGTTTGCCGCCCATGTAGTGAGAGAACCGCCGGGCAATATCCGGAGGGCAGATAAAGGCGCCGGCTTTGGCCATGCCGGAAACCGCCTCAAGGGTTATCATCCGCGCATCACCGCAGCTGACGCCGATCACATAGAGCTTCGGCGGCTCGCGGAGCGAGAGCACCTCAATGCGCGCAACGGCATCCACCCGCCGGTCGAATATCAGGTCTTCGGCGCAGATGAGATAAAATTTCCCGCCATGGTCCAGCGGCTTCCCGTCAAGCCGGTCGGCAATAATAATGCCGTCGCCACGGGAGGACAAAAAGAGTTCCCCGTATGAAACCAGCGCACGGTACCCGTCAGGAGCCGAAACCAGAAACACGGTATTGCTGTCATCGGCTACGCCCGCGCCGGCCACAATATTCTTAAGGGGGGCGCCGCCGAAGTGCAGCATACCATGATAGCCGCGGCATTCCCCATGCCGCACCGGCATTTCCGCCTGCGGGAAGGCGGAAAGCTTTTTAACGGTCATCGGTTTGGTCACGGCGCCGGTTATGTCAAATGACGGCGAATGCAGCTGTTCAAGGGTCTTTGCCCGCATGCGCGGTCGCAGGTCAATCACTTCGATGCCGCTGATGTCCTCCAGGTCGCGGTCCGCATAGCGGTCTTCGCTCATCACCAGCATCGGCAGGGAAGGTTTTCTCTCATACGGCTCAAGGATTGTCTTTGCCTCCTCAGCGTTGTGACAATCAATACATCCTCGTTGCGGCATGACCGGCGACGCAGCCGTGGCCACCACGACGCTTGACGGATTCTGACAAAACACCTCACCCCAGGACAGGGCAACCTGCCGCCCATCCCTGCCGGTCACCCGGATCGCCAGATCCATGGGCTGGGAAAAGCCGGTGTCGCCCTTGGCAACGCGGGCAAGGGAAAGCAGTGTTTTAAGGGGAACGCCCTGATAGACAAAAACGCCGTGGAATGCCCCGTCCGACACAACCTCATTGCGCCGCACCTGGACGCTTTGATAGCTGCTCAAATCCTCCATGGTGAGATGCAGTGGCTGGAGCACCGCACCGGAAATGCTGAAGCCCGGAGGCGTTGCACAGACGCCGCAGTCAGGTATAGCGTAGAACAACAACAATGATCCCAGAAGTAAAAAGTATTTGGTTTTCATGGTTTCAGCTCGAATCGTATGGGCAACAATGCCATGGACATGATTGGTGTGCTGTTCCTTTGAGCCGGTACAAAACGCGAACGTTTCACCGCCTCCACCGCAGCCTCGGTGAAATCAGTGCCGCTGCTTTCCATAACATCCACGCTTACCAATTTCCCCTTTTGGTCAATAGTAAGCCGCAGCAGCACCCTGCCTTCTTCGCCGCGCCTGCGGGCGGCAACCGGATAACGGGGAACTTCCCGATGCTTGAACAGGGGGGCATCCGCCATCCCAAACCTCGTGGTGACGATGCCCTCGCTGCCGGAGCCTCCTCCGCCCGTGCCGCTGCCGAATCCGGCTGAGCCGCTTCCGCCACCATTCCCCGCTGCAACACCTGCCTCGCCTGTATCACTCCCCGATCCGGTTCTACTTACTCCATTGCCAATGGACGCTACAATGTCTTCCCCGGGCAGATTCGGGGGGGATGTTATTTGTTCTGGGGGAGGGTTCCGGAGCGGTTCAGCATCAGCGGCTGCCCTGATCTGTTCCTTTGGTGCCTCGTAGCGACTGCTTGCATTGACCCGCTGATTCCGCAGTTTTGGTGCGGCGGCACGCGGCACCGGTCCGGCCGCTTCCGGTTTGGATTTGACACCTGCGGCCGGGGATGCTCCCGGCGGTCCGCTTTCGTCGCCCGCACCCGGCTTGCTGCTTGCGGCCTCCCCGATGACAAAGACCTTCACCACCTCTTCCCTGATCTCCGGCTGCACCGCATTGCAAAGCAGGGCTGCAACCAGCGCACCATGCAGCGCTGCCGAGACTGCCAGGGGCATGGTGAAACCATATTTCTGGTGCGGGATCGGGGTTATGCCGTTATCCTCACCCATACACAGCACCCGCCGGTTCATGAAAGCTTCATCCGGAAAATGGTAAAGAATGTTCTTCCCTCCATGGGAAATCCGGCATTCAGCTGATAGTTCTCGTCGAAGATATTTTTCGCCCCGACTTCAAAGGAAATCCGGTCGGTAATGGCGCCGATCAATTTCATGTCCATCGTCCAGAACTCATCCAGGGTCTCCCACCGGTTGAAATTCATCCGGTTCTGAAAGTACCGGCTTGAGTTGTAAGAAAGCTTGGCAAAGATTGAAACCCAATCGTTGATGGTAACAAGATCACTCAGGTACAGGTTATGCTCCGGCAGATATTCGAGGTGACTGCCGGTCCGGTCGGATGATTCATCACGCGCCTTCAGATAGGTGTAGTTGAGTTCCAACCGGTTACGCGCAAGATACTCGGTACTGAAGCTCAGCTCAACACCCTTCAGCGTCGCCTTGCCGATATTGACAAACTGGTTCTGGTTCGAACCGGGACCGTACGGCCGGCTGACAATAAGATTTTTAATGTCCGAGTAAAACAGGCTGCAGCGCAGCAGGCTGTGCCGGGAAAGCGGCTGTTCCACGCCTGCTTCGTAGTTATACGCCCGCTCTTCTTTCAGGTCGGGATTGGGAATGTTGGCATCCAGCTGACCTGAATATTGTTCCTTCAGGGTGGGAAATCGCGTTTTTCTCCCCGCCGCCAGGTGCAGGCCGGTATCCTTGAACAGCAGCAGGCTCACGCCGGCCTGGGGATTGACCGCGTTTTTGTCGTGGGGAACCTTGCCGCCGTCGGCATAGCGCGGGCTCATGATATCGTAGCTGAGGCCGAACAGGAGTGAGAGGCGGTCCGACAGCTTCACGTCATCCTCCACACCGTAGGAGAATGTCCGCGACTCATATCGCTCCCAGTCAGCATAATAGTCATCCTGCTCCTCATGTACATCATACTTGGCATGCCAGGCAAGGCTCAGGGTGTTATTGTGAATATGAGTGGACCGCAGCACCACCGAGCCGCCGGTGGTGTGGTCGTCATAGGTACTGTGGAAGGCATATTGCTGGCCCTGGAGCACGTAATAATCGTTGTCGTAGGAATCCAGGATATTGTCATATTCGTCCCGGTAGACCCGCGTCTGCAACTGCAACGCGTCGGTGAGCTGCGAGTCGCCGATTAAATAGTAGGTGGTTTTTTCCCATTCGGTGAAGCGCCAGAACCGGGCGTCGGGATTGTTGTCCTCGGGCGGAACCCCGCGCGCTTCATCAACATGATGCACGCCGATGGCGAACTCATGACCCGGCGCCGGAATAAAACCGATTTTGCAGGACCCGCTTATCTGGTCATCGATATCAGAATTGTTCCTCCGGCCGCCGTCTTCGTTACGCTGCGGCTGGTAGTGGTGGGACAGGGGATATCCCTCGGAATCGAAATATCCTCCGTACGCCATAAAATAAAATTTACCCGCCTTGGAAGCCAGGTTGAGATTGGAATGCCAGGCATCATCCTCGCTGTAGCCGGTTTCAAAATCGCCTTCAAAGAGTTTGGCGGGTTTGCGGGATATGATGTTCACCACCCCGCCCATGGTATTAAAGCCGTAGAGAACAGAGCTGATGCCCTTGCTGACGGTGAGTTTTGAGATGCTGCCGGTGGGAATCTTGCCGGTATCCACATACCCGTCATAGGGAACATAAATCGGGATGCCGTCATAGAACACCGGTATGTACCGCTGGTTGAACCCCCGGATGCTGAAGGTGCGCTCATTTCTCCTGCCCACCGACAGGGTCACGCCGGGCACGGTATTGACCGCATCCGCCACATTGTCAGCGGTGTTCAGTTCCATTTGCTCCCTAGTGACGGTATTAACCGTTGCTACCTGGGTCACGGTTTCCGCTTCACCCTCAACCACCACCTCGCCCAGCTTGAATGTCTCTGCGTCCTCCTCGGCCTGCGCGGCGCTCTCCTCTTCGGCCCATGCGCTTGCGCATGACATGCCAAACACGAGCAGCATAAGATAAAAAAGATGCAGGGGCCGGGGTTTCATTACCAATCAAGAATAAGGGATGGATGCAGGTGCTTCTATTCGTCCGTCGCGTCAAACGAAACCCTGATGGTAAACGGCACTTCGCCGTCCACCCCCTGCAGGTGGACGATGCTTACGCCGGCAACGGCAAATCCCATGGCGGCATTAATGGAGAGGTTTTTTTCTATGCTGTTGGAATAGGTGGTTGAATATGAGGCCGTTTCAATGCCGAAAAAGACAAGTTCTGCACCACCCAGACCAAACAGCAGGTAGGTCAGTTCCCCTTCGTAATTCTTCATCTTGGGATTTGCCTTGAGGGAAATGGTCAGGCTGTCGATTGCATCGGGCGCATTAAAGGCGGTTATGATAAAAAACTGGGCGCCGCCGGAATAAGCGTAGAAATCAATGGTGGCGCTCTGGTTTAACGGGGAGAGGAAGAAAAATGCCGGATTGCCGGCGCCGAAGGCCGCAGGCGCAGGAATTGTCGCACAGAACATGAACATGCACAGAAACACTTTTACTCGACGCTCTCTTTTTTTCATATGCATAACCTTTCATGAAATGTCTGTTACGTTATAGCCGACATCGACGATACCCCCTCTCACCCTAACCCTCTCCCCCGGTGGGGAGAGGGAATGTGTGTTTGCTCATCCTATTAAGCAATAAAAAAATATTACATTATATCCTTGCTTCCTTACGGCGAGGGAATAACTTGTTTTCTTCGCTGCCCAAAAGGGTAGAGAGAATCAAAGAACCCCCTCGCCCCGCCGGGGAGCGAGATGGGGTGAGGGGTACATAATTCACTGGAGGGACGAGCTCCGTCGCGTCCGATTATTCTTATGATGCCATAACAGGGCATGGCCCTCCCTATGCCACACCCGCTTTCATGTGCCGTTGCATGCTGCAGTAATTCAATCGTGGAAAATAGAAGAGAGCACAAGGAATGCCAACTGTCGGACGGCGGGGGATTTTCCGGATTGCTTGAGCTATTCCGGTCGGTTAAAAGGATCGCCTACCACCCGGCACATCCATCATTGCCGGGGCGGATTTGCATTTTGCAAAAAAAACCGACAGGCGGGGTTGCATTGTGCAACTATGGGGCGGAAAGCTTTTTCTGCGGGGATGCGATGCGGAGCTGCCGGATCTTCCTCCAGAGGGTCGTTTTGTGAATGCCCAGTTCCCGGGCGGCGGCTGCTTTATTCCAATTATGGCGTTTGAGGGCATCAAGAATGGTTTGCGATTCAACGTGCACCAGCCGGACGGAGCCGTCCCCCACCTGGATTTTCTCCCGCTGCTGGAGATAGTCGGGCAGATGGGCAGGCTGGATATAATCCTCGGAACAGAGGATAAAGGCATGCTCAATAATATTTTGCAGCTCCCGGATGTTGCCGGGAAAATCATAGTTGATCAGCAGGTCGCGGGCGTGGGCGGAGAGGTCTGTTACCTCCCTCTTCTGCGCCTTGTTGAAATGATCAATAAAATGCTTTGCCAAAAGCGGTATGTCTTCCTTGCGCTGCGCGAGCGGCTGCAGGGTGATTTTGAAGACATTGATGCGATAATAAAGGTCCTCCCGGAATTTCTGCTCTTTGACCAGCTGCTCGATATTCCGGTTGGTGGCCGCGATGATCCGCACATCGGCCTTCATCTGCCGTGTCGAACCGAGCGGCTCATATTCCCGGCTCTGCAGAAATCTGAGCAGCCGGACCTGGAGCGGCGGTGATATGTCGCCGATTTCATCCAGGAACAGCGTGCCGCCTTCCGCCAGGGCAATGCGGCCGGGCTTATCCCTTTTCGCGTCGGTAAACGCGCCCGCCTTGTAGCCGAACAGCTCGGACTCCAGCAGCGTATCCGGCAGCGCGCCGGAATTGACGGTTATCAACGGCTTGCCCTTGCGGCGGCTGAGCTGGTGAATGGTCTGGGCGATCAGCTCCTTCCCGGAGCCGCTCGGGCCTTCTATCAAAATGGTGCTGTTGCTCACGGCAACCCGGGGAAGCAGCGCAAAAATCCCTTGCATGTACACATTCCGGCTGATGATGCCATGGAAGGTGGAGCGTTTCAGCGCCTCCCGGTTGAATTCATCCGCCACGTTCCGGCTGCTCATGTCCTCTGCCGCAGCCAGCAGGGGAAACGGCAGGCTGTATAAATCCCCTGCCATGCCCAGGTCGCGAAACGACGCCGCGCAGCCGGTTACCGCTCCGGCCGGATTCCGCAGCAGCGCGGTGCTGATGGCCAGGGGGGCGCCCTGCCCTGCCTCATCGCCGAGATACACCACCCGGTTCAGGACCGCCCTGCGGTTCTTGATGGTCTGTTGAAACAGGCATTGTTCAGCGCATATGGTGTCGCAAAAAACCTCGCAACACTGCTTCCCGAGCAGCGCGTCTCGGGTCATGCCGGTGAGGTCTTCCGCCCTGGGGTTGCAGAAGGTAATACACCGGTGGCGGTCAACCAGGATGATGCCGACATCGAGGCTGTTGAGAATCAGCCGGTAGTCGGCATCCGCCTGCGCCGGAATGGTCTTCATCTTTTTCTGTTTCATGCGCGCTCATCCCGCCGGCTAAAAAAAGCCCCGGTTGAACATGTAGGAAAAAAAGAGGGG
Organism: uncultured Thermodesulfobacteriota bacterium; assembly: GCA_964632275.1. Taxonomy (GTDB): domain Bacteria; phylum Desulfobacterota; class WTBG01; order WTBG01; family WTBG01; genus CAZWCD01. The sequence continues at coordinate 10,699 of CAZWCD010000013.1, read as the reverse complement.
GAATTCACATTCGGGCATGGCCTGGGGATTGAAAACATCGTGCGGCTTTCCCGCAATGATTACGCTGCCTTCATCATACACGATCACCCGGTCGGCAAGGGAAATCGCCTCAAAAATATCATGGGTGACCAGGATCACCGGCAGATCGAACTCCTTCCGGACATCCTTGAGGAAGTTGCGCATATCCGCGCGCAGGGACGTGTCAAGCGAGGAAAACGGCTCATCCAGAAGCAGGACATCCGGCTTCCGTATAAGCGCCCGGGCAAGAGCAACCCGCTGCTTCTGGCCGCCGGAGGTCTCCCCGGGCAGCTTCTCCTCAAGCCCGTCCAGGCGGAAAATGCTGACAATGTCGTAGAGTCTTTTTTCCCTGACCGACTTCTCAAGACCCTTGGCCCCGTAAAGAATATTCTCCCTGATGGTCATGTGGGGAAAGAGGGCCAGGTCCTGAAACACGTAACCGATGCGCCTCAGCTGCGGGGGCAGGGCAATGCTGCGCTCCGCGTCAAAAAAGACCGTTTCCCCCGCGCTGATTCTGCCGGCATCCGGCTGCATCAGGCCGGCGATCAACTGCAGGGTCATGGATTTGCCGGATCCCGACGGGCCGAAGATGACCGCAAGCTCGTTGCCTATTTCCCACTCAATATCAAGGGTGAAGCCGTTTACCTGCTTGCGAAGTTTGACCGCGAGTCCCATCACACGAACCTTTTGCTCAAGCGGTTGGCCACATATAAAAAGCTGCCGGAAATGAGGGTGAACAGCAGCACCATCAGGTTTGCCTTGGACCAGTCCCCGCTGCTTGCCGACGAATAGACGGCGAGCGGCATGGTATCGGTCTTCCCCGGAATGTTTCCGGCGACCATCAGGGTTGCGCCGAACTCGCCCATGGCGCGGGCGAACGAGAGCACCGCTCCCGCGATGATCCCCTTTTTGGCCAGCGGCAGGACGATGCTGAACAGGGTCTCCAGCGTGGAATGCCCCAGGGTGAAGGAGGCGTTTATCAGGTTCCGGTCGATGGATTCAATGGCGGCCCGGGTGGTCTTGATCATCAGGGGAAGGGCCACCACGAATGAGGCAAGCACCGCCGCATACCAGGTAAACATGATGCTGAATCCGGTCAGCGCGTACAGGTGCTGTCCCAGCAGCCCGTTTCGGCCGAACAGCACAATCAGGTAATAGCCGATGACCGTCGGCGGCAGCACCAGCGGGAGGGTAAACAGCATGTCCAGCAGCTCCTTGCCCCGGAACTGCTTCATCGCCAGAAGGTACGCAATGGCGGTGCCCACAACCATGACGAAGGCGGTTGCCGTCAGCGCCACCTGCAGAGACAGGCGCAAGGAAAAGAGAACGGAGGAATCCATCATGCCGGTCACGATGATTACAGGTTATAATTGCCCGCCGCCTCCGGCTGATAGATGACCGTTTCGATCTTGAGATTCCGGACGCGATTGGGCATCTTCCATTGAATGACATCGCCGGTTTTGTACCCAAGCACCGAGGAACCGATGGGCGCAAGCACGGAAATTTTATCCTTGGACAGATCGGCATCTTTCGGGAATACCAGGGTAAACATCATTTCTTCCATGGAATCAATATCCCGCAAATACAGCTTGGAATTCATGGTCACCACGTTCGCCGGTATCTCGGACGGGGCGACCACATGAGCCCGTTCCAGATCGTGAAGGAGCATATCGAGGTTTTCCTCCTCAAACTCATTGCGGGGCTTGAACCCGGCAATGACCTCGCGTAATCGTTCAAGATCATAGTGCGTAATATACAGCGATCGTTCGGTTTGCATGACCACCTGTCCTTTCCGGCAGTGAACGTTGTATGCAATGCCCCGGCAGTGCATCGTCTATGATTTCTTTATAAGCACCCACAGGCCGCCCTCCTCAATCACCCGGGACTGCGCGGCAAGCCCGGAATCGGCAATGGCCTGCTCAAATTCGTCCCGGGAGAAAAATTTCCTGCCCAGCGCGTAATTGAGGCGGCGCGACTCATCCGCGATCCGATCGATTATGTCCGGAGGCGTATGGGCGCCGTACCCCCCTCCGGCAAACACAAGCCCGCCGGGTGCGAGCAGCCGGTACAGCTCGGACAGCAGCGCGCCCCCGGCTTCCAGGAAGAAGAACAGACCGCGGCACATGATCAGGTCGAACGCAGTATCCTGCGTGTGCAGCGATGCCAGCGGACCGGTCACAACGCGCAGGCGCGCTGCGGCCCGCTGCTCAAGCAGGCATGCCCAGTCCGATGAAAACGTGGCGGCCAGTTCCTCGTTCTCCGGCGCTATGGTCAGGGTGCTTTGCGGAAACTGTTGTAAAAGGGTGAGGCCGATGCCCCCCGAAAAACAGCCAAACTCGAGCATGCGGCCGGGCGGCGACGTCAGCAGCTCCCCGATTTGCCTGGCAATGCCCGGATATACCGGAAGCCAGAGTTCATTGACCATTCTGATAGTGGCCGTATCCATGCTGCGGTCCTTGCTTGTGAAGAGATCGCCATGAACAGGTTAGATGCCCACAGGTTCAAAGCTGAGATTTTTCTCCCGGAAATACTTATAACCGGTAGGAGCGGCTTTCAGCCGCGAACGTATCGCGCATGAATGCGCTCCTACCGCACAATCAAATAAGTTTGGCTGGCTTTCAGATGATGTTCAGCCGCGGCCGGCCCGGACCGGCGGGCACGACCGTACCGATATGCACTGCCAGGTCGCCTGCTGCAAGCAGCATATCCCTGGCCTGCCCTATCTGAGCCTCCGGCACGGAGAGAACCAGTCCGCCCGACGTCTGGGCATCAAACACCAGATCGATCAATACCGGGTCGGCCTTGTCAGGAAGGGCAACCTGCGACTGGCAGAATTTCTTGTTGGCGGAGCTCCCCCCGGGGAACATGCCCATCCCGGCAAAGCGCACGGCCTCGTCGATAAAGGGAATGTTTTTGAGCCATAGATCAATTGCCACGCCTGATGCCCGGGCCAGCTCGAGGAGATGTCCCCCCAGCCCGAAGCCGGTTATGTCGGTCGCGCCTTTTAATCCCAGCGTCTCAATTACCTTCCCGCCCGCTTTATTGAGACGACCCGCCCATTGGTAGATAAGCTCTTCAACGCGCACGCTCTCTTCCACCCCCGCCTTGAGGGCGGTCGACAATACGCCCGTCCCGAGGGGCTTGGTAAGCAGGAGCTGATCGCCCGGTTTGAGACCGTTATTGGAGGCAAATGAAGCCGGGTCAATGATGCCGGTGACCGAGAGACCGTATTTCAGCTCGTCATCCTTAACGCTGTGCCCCCCGGCCATCACCGCGCCTGCTTCCCTGATCTTGTCCATGCCGCCGGAAAGCATTTCCTTCAGGATGTCGCGACCCAGCTTCACGATGGGAAAGCAGACAATATTCATGGCGGTGTACGGCTCGCCGCCCATGGCATATACATCAGACAGAGAATTTGCCGCGGCAATCTGGCCAAACCAGTAGGGATTGTTCACAATGGGCGTGAGAATATCAACCGTCTGCACCAGCGCCTTGCCGGGGGGAAATCGGACTATCGCCGCATCTTCATTGTCTCCCAGGCGGTTGAGCAGCCGATCGTCCTGCGCCAGGTTAAATCCCGACAGCACGTCCTCCAGGTCCCCTGGAGAAATTTTTGCCGCTCACCCGGCGGACTTTACGGTATTGACGAGGACTACGGTATCCATGATATCCTGTGAGATGAATTTGCCTGGCATTACTGCGGGAATTGTGTAAAGTATACCATTGAATGCTTCAGCAACCAATTATTAATTCGCAGGCGGTAGCCGTGCGATGCAAAACACATGGGTGCGGCGCCAATAGCCCAAACCTCCGGGCCACACATCAGATGCCTGTTGTTCAGCCGCCGGTTAGGACAGAAGCGAGGCAATGAGCAAGATACTGATCAAAACTGCATGGGGATCGGATGATCCCACCAAAGCCGCAATGGCCTTTATTCATGCAAAGGCGCTTGCCGATGCCGGCCACGAGGTGCACCTGCTGCTGCTCGGCGAGGCCGCGTACCTGATGCGCGAGACCACCGCGGCATCAGTGGTTCCGGTCGGATGGCCGCCGGTTGCCGAAGTAATGCGGCAGGTTATTGCTCAGGGAACCCCGCTTCATGTCTGAACCTCCTGCGCCGTGGCCCGTGGGGTCACCGCAAGAGATTTGGAGGGCAAAAACGCCTCTTTTTCCAACCCGGCCACATTCGTATTTCTGGTTGAATGGGCGGATAAGATTATAACCGAGTAACGGTGCCGGAAACGCTTATTCCTTCACCAGCAGCACGTTGACCGCTTTCACCACCAACTTTACCGTCTCCCCTTTTTTAATGCCCAGCTCCTTGAGGGAGTTCATGGTCATGACCGATTCCATCACGGCGCCGCCGCCAACAGCCACCGTGACCTCGCACATCACCGCGCCTTTTTTAATTGCAACCACCTTTCCTTTCAGCTGATTCCGCGCTCCGTACTTCATGGTCACGCCTCCTCTGAGTATTGTGATGAAAAAAACCGGCATCGTGTCAGGCTGGTACCGGTCGTCATTGCCACCATACCCTTTCCATCCTGGAGAAAGGACATGCATTTTTCAGTTGCCGTCTCACAATCATCGCTCGTCGCAGGGAAGCCTGAACGCACAGGTACGAAGAGGTAACGGCTATGTTGATTTATATAAGTACTTCAGCTTGTTGTCAAGGCAATATATGCACCCCGCCGCGGCGGCGGACCGGCGTCGTCGGGCATGATGCGATGGATGCAGACCCCTTGCGGGCAAAGCCGCAGCTATGGTATTACCGATTGTCCGCCATGGCCGCCCTGTTGCAATCAGGCAGCCGCCGAGCTGCACGCCGGACAACTTTTCTATTGACTGGCGTACGGATTAAGGGCACAATGGGACCCGGATTTTACTGCTGCAGGATTACACCCTACACTATGCCGGAGGTCTGCCGTCAGCGCAGCGTCCGGCACATCGACAAAAAGCACAGCAAAGGATACCATGCACTTGCATCCGGTCAGCATCACCGGCATCGGCCGTTACCTGCCGACCAAGGTGATAACCAATGATGACATTGCCCGGCTGGTTGACACCAACGATGAGTGGATCACCAGCAGGACCGGCATCAGGGAGCGGCGGGTGCTGAGCGGGGATGAAACCGCCACGTCCATGGCCGCCGCCGCCGCCCGGGCCGCCATGCACTTCGGGCGAGTTGCCCCGGCGGAGGTCGACCTGGTCATCGTGGCCACATCCCTGCCGGACTCCCTCTATCCATCCACCGCGTGCGAGGTCCAGGCGGACATCGGCGCGGTCAATGCCGCCGCTTTCAACGTGGTAGCGGCATGCAGCGGGCTGGTGTACGGCATCAGTATCGCGCGGAACTTCATCATGACCGGCACCTACCGCACGGTCCTGCTCATCGGAGTCGATGTTCATTCACGGTTTTTGAACTGGAGCGACAAATCCACCTGCATTCTCTTCGGCGACGCGGCGGGCGCCCTGATTCTGCAGCGATCACCCGACGGCATTAATGACATACTCTCGGTGGACATCCGTTCCAACGGCAACAAGGCGGGCGATCTGTACATACCCCTGCAGGGTCAGACCTGTCCCTTCGTCGCCCACAATGGGCGGAGGGAACAGGTTGTCAACATGAACGGAAAGGAGATTTACAAGTTTGCCGTCAGCAGCATGCCCGATTCCATAAAAAGCGCCCTCGCGCTTGCCGGGCGGGAGGTGCGCGACATCGACTACCTCATCCCCCACCAGGCCAACATCAAGATAATCAATTCAATCGCGGAGAAAGTAGGGCTGGCGCCGGAGCGGGTCGTCACCAACCTCGAACGGTACGGCAACACGTCAACCGCATCAATCCCGGTTGCCCTGGTGGAAGAGCTGGAAAAGGGCGCTATAAAAACCCCCTCCATCATGGCCCTGTGCGGCTTCGGCGCCGGGCTGACCTGGGGAACGGCCATAGTGAACTGGAGGGCGGTGGACCGGACAAAAGCGGCCTCCCGCAAAACCCACCAGCGCCAGGGATGGTGAGGCGTCCGTATTAGATTGTTGTATTGCAAATACCTAATCGAGTTGTTAGCAACAGCGATACGTAGGGGCGACCGGCCGGTCGCCCTTACATTTTAACACGATCATGATCTCCGCTTTCGAGGGGATGACAAGAAGGAAGGAAATGAAAATAGTGAACTACCCTGAAGCAGAGCTACGGCACATCGAAAGCTAAAAAAATCCCCTCCCCCTTGATGGGGGAGGATTAAGGTGGGGGTGATGCCAATATTATATCCCCCTCACCCCAACCCTCTCCCACCAGGGGAGAGGGAATATCTTTCATCCCCGCAGCAGAGCTGCTGCGTATTCCGGCGTATCTTTATGCAATCAAGTGGAGGGACGCGCTCCGTCGCGTCCGTTTTTTTACTAAGAGCCATGACTGAGCATGGCCCTCCACGTGCCACATTGCCTTACCGAGCAATCCATTAAACGCCCCGCTGCTTTGCCCTGAAGAACCACATGCACAGAAAGCCGGCGGTCAGCACCGCGGCGGATAACGCCAGGTCCGCCGGCCGCACCTGCTTGATGAGCCACAGGCTGATGGCACAGCCGCCGAGGGCGACCGCGGTTCCGCAAGGGGCCTTGAAGGGCCTTTTCAGATCGGGCCGGGTGCGCCGCAGCCACAGCAATGCCGAGCAGGTCGACAGGTATTGAGCGACCACCGCCACATTGCTCAAGGCAACCAGGCTGTCGAACGTAAAAAAAAGAGCGGCGATGCATGCCAGCGCGGTGGTGATCAGGATCGAGCCCGACGGCGTCAGGAAGCGGGGATGTGCGGCAGCGAGACCCGGCGGCAGAAACCGGTCCTCGGCAAGCGCCGAGAGAAATCGCGGGCTGCCCAGGGCATTGCCCGCGTTATACCCGATCATCGAGATGACCGCCCCGAGGGCTATAATCGAGCCGCCCGCCGGCCCCAGGAACTGCGCGCACGCATCGGCAAGCGGACGCGTCCCGGACGCGGCGAGATCCTGATAGACGCCCACCGCCACCGTTTGGATCAGCACATACATGCAGGCGCAGAAGATAAGCGACCCCAGAGCGGCTATGGGCACGGCCTTTTGCGGATTCTGTGATTCACCCGATGGAATCGGGGTTGTCTCGAAACCCTGCAGCGCCCAGAGAGCGAGGAACACGGCGTAGTTGAAGCTGCCGCTGCCCGCCCCCCAGAAGGGCCGGTAGTTGTCGCCATTGATGAAAAAGCTCCCGGCCAGCACAAACAGCACCAGCGGAAGCACCTTTGCTATGGTCAGGACGTTCACCACCCGGGCGCCCGGCTTGATACCCCGGTAATTGATGGCTCCGAACCCGGCCATCAGCAGCAGGGCAATACCTTTCCCCGCCAGCGTGGTGCCAAAGAAGGGGTGGAAATAGCCCAGGTAGGAACTGACCGCGTTTGCCACCGCCGCCCAGCTGAAGATGGCGGTGACCCAGGAAATCCATCCCACGCCGAAACCGACCAGGGAACCAAATGCCTCTTTGGCATACACGTAGGAACCGCCGTTCCTGCTGTACGTGCTTCCCAGCTCGGCGTAACAGAGGGCAACGGCAATCAACAGCAGGCCGCAGATGAGGAAGGCAAGGATGGAGGCAGGGCCCGCTTCCCTGGCCAGCAGTCCCGGAAAGAGGAATATGCCGGAGCCGATGATTGCATTGACGCCGAGGCAGATGGTGTCAAAGACCGAGATTCTTTTCTGACGGGATGGCACTGTCATGGCGGCATGCTACCTGCTTAGTGTCGACGTAACTGCGAACCTGCACTCTTGACCGGTGACGATTCACTGCAAAGCCCCACCGTCATGCTTTGCCTTGCAATAAAGTGGGGCTTAAATAATACCACATCGCAGATGCGGCCACTATGCCGCGTAACCTGCTGGGCTCAAACCCTGCGCGGTCAGGGAGCCGGCTCATTTCTTGTACCTTCTTCCCTCTTATTGATGCCCTTCTGCTCTTTCTTTTCCTGCGGCTGAGCCTCTTGTTGCTGCTTTTTTTCTAACTGTTGCTGTTTTTTTTCTCCCTTAATCTGCTTTTGCTCTTCCTGTTTCTGACCTGCCTGGGCATCCGATGCCGCTTTCCCCTTTTTCATCTCCTCAATTTTCTTTTCGCGCTGCTTTTTGAAATCATCCATCTTCTTCTGCCACTCGGTTTTATCGGTTGTGCCCTGCTGTGCGTCAGCCGCGAACGATGACGCGGCAATCAGGCAGCAGAAGAGGGCGGCCCACACCACTACAGCTATACCTTTTCTCATACATCCTCCTTCGCACCTTGCATGGTTTGTTCCTTTGCTTACCCGAAATGTATTGATTCACTTCAGGCCTGTCAAGCGCTTTCTGAACATGCCGCAGCGGCGGTGATGAGGCCACCTGCCGGCGGTGAGCACGCACTCATCGGCTGCATCCGCGGCGGCTGATTATATACCCAGCAGCTTCTGCGCATTCCCCCCCAGTACCGCGGCAATCTCATCGTCGGTGAAGGAGATGCCCTGCGGCGCCTTGCGCGGCAGGTCCTTTATCAGCTGCACCCAGTCCTTGTTGGACATGATCGAGCGGAAGGAGGGACTGTCGGAGCCGAAGAGTATCCGGCCGGGCTCCACAAAATCAAGCAGGTCGCGCAGGCCCTTGCAGAACGAGGCATAGCTCTTCATCGCCAGCACCTGCCAGGCCGAAATGTCAGCCATGATGTTGAGCTTGACGCTCATGATGGAAATCATCTGGGGATAGCTGAAGTTGCCGCCCGCATGAGCAGCTATAATGGTGAGATCGGGAAAATCAGCCCCCAGGTCGTCGAAATGGATGGGCTGCGAGTACTTGCTCCGGAGCGGAACCATCATGGAACCGGAGTGGATGAGCACCGGGACCTTCCACTCGCACGCCTTCTCGAGCAGGGGATAGACCTCCTTCTGGTTGGGATAAAAGCCGGAGCAGGGGTGCAGCTTCAAACCCTTCATGCCCCACTCCTCCACGCAGCGCTTCCAGAGGTCAAGCGCGCCCTTGCGCAGGGGATCAACGCTGGCGAAGGCACAGAGCCGGTCGGGGTGCTTTTGTGCCAGCTCGGCAAATTTTTTATTGACGGTTTCGATGGGCACCTCGGGATCTCCCAGCGCCAGGCCGAAATCAACCGGGAAGATCACGCTTCGGTCAATGCCGGCCTCATCCATTTCGGCCAGGAGCATCTCTCCTTCAGGATCGCCGCTTCCCTCCATGAGGCCGTCTCCCACCGATTCGTTTGACTCCACCACGCCCTGCTTGGCAAATTCATGGGTGATAAACCGCGCCACCCCGTAAAAAAAACCCTTGGGAATCCAGCCCCGGTTAAATAAGTGGGTGTGCATGTCAATAATCATGGCGTGTTCCTTTCATGAAATGTTAAATGAACATAGGGCCACTGCATGGGCGGGCGACCGGCCGGTCGCCCCCATAAATACATGGAGGGACGCGCTCCGTCGCGTCCGAATAGTGTATGCGGCCATGACCGGGCATGGTCCTTCATCTTCAAGTATCATCCTCCTATGCAGGAGCCGTCATCCTTCGACTTGATCGCAGGATCCATAAAATAAATAACTGGATTCTGCGGTCGAGCCGCAGAATGACATGTCACTGGAATCACATTTTCATGCTTCGTGGCGCCATCATGGGACATGGGCGTCTGATTCAGTATAAGCTATATCACCACCGTGCCCGCGCAAGCAACAAAAAGATGACAACCGGGAGGCGGCTGTGGTAAAAACTCCAATAGTGTGTTACATTCCCATTGGTGACAGGCATCGTAGGGGCGTATTGCCATACGCCCCTTTAAAAATTACCCCGTCTGTGCAGGAACATCTGGCCACATCCATGAAAAACGTTACCATCCTCTGCATGGGGGATTCGCACACTGCGGGCTTTCCGGATTATGATCCGCAGATGGGCGGAGACCCGGCATCATCATACCAGTTCTGGCTGAGAGAGGGGCTGCTCGGTCTGCTGCCGGAACACGAGTTCAGGCTTATCAATGAGGGAATGTGCGGCGACACCTCCCGGGGCATAGTAACCCGCCTGGTGCGGAGTCTGAAAGATGTGCGCTGTGATGCGGTCATCCTCGCCGGAGGAACCAATGACCTGGGCATGAGCAGCGATGCGCATATAATCAGGAATCTTACAGCAGGCTATGACGCATGCAGGGAACGCGGGATCCCGCTTATCGCGACGACCATTCCGCCCATAAACCTTGAGGGGTACGGCGCTCACCTTGCAGCGATCAACCTGGCCATAGAAAAGTATGCCTCGACCGCGAGCGGGGTGCTTCTTGCCGACTGGTTCAGTGCATTGAAGGATGATGAAGGATTCCTGGCCGCCGGCTACGACTCGGGAGACGGCGTGCACCTTTCCGTCGAGGGATATAAGCGGGTGGGCACCTTGATGGTACCCCTGGTGCGCCGGGCGCTTTCCCTCTGAGGCAAGGGAGTATTGCCATACGCCCTTACAGAAAACATGATGCTTGTTTGTTATAGTGAATTACCCCGCAGCAGAGTCGCAGGCACTCACATGTGTGCATTTTCCCCCGGTTCAAGCACATGCAGCATGTAGGAACGCATTGCCATGCGCCCCCATACGCCCTAGCAGAAAAATTCCATGATGACGCACCCATCCGATCAACACCATCGGCGATC
>CAZWCD010000012.1:1366-33656 GCA_964632275.1 uncultured Thermodesulfobacteriota bacterium | reverse complement strand
TTGAATGCAGTTGACTTCCTCTGCGTGGTTCCCCATTTTCCGCAGTTTGATAGCAAGCTTAAGATGCTCGATTTCCGTCAGGCGGGCGGCGGCCAGGCAGCCACCGCCATGGTTGCCTGTCAGCGCCTGGGGCTTAAGACCCGGTACGTGGGCAAAACCGGGGGAGGAGACTTTGGCGATTACTCCCGGCGGAGCCTGGAACAGGCGGGAGTGGACACGGAAGGAGTGTCAGTGGTGCCGGATGCCCGGAATCAATGCGCCTTCATCCTCATCGATGACCGGACGGGAGAGCGCACCATCATCTGGGATCGCGATAGCAGGCTGGTGCTGCATCCCCGCGAGGTGCCCCGGGATATCATCGATTCGGCAAGGGTGCTGCTGCTGGACGGACATGATGCCGCAGCCGCGGTACAGGCGGCCCGGTTTGCCGGGGAAGAGGGCATCCCCGTGGTCATGGACGCGGAACGCATTTCGGATGAAACCGCCGAGCTGGTGGGTCTGTCTGATGTCGTGATCGGCGAGAGAAGCTTCCCGGAGCGCTTCACCGGCTGCGCCGATCTCAAGGAGGCGCTTCGGCAGATTGCCGGACGAGGCCCGCGGGTGGCAGGTGTCACCCTGGGCAGGGAGGGCGCGCTTGCCCTGTATGACGGCCGGTTCTATCATGCACCCGCCTATGAGGTGGCCTGCCGCGATACCACCGGCGCCGGGGACGTCTTTCATGCCGCGTTCATCAGGGCCCTCTTTGAGGACTGGGATCTCGCCCGCTGTCTCGCTTTTTCCAATGCGGTGGCTGCCCTGAAATGCCGGGACCGGGGTGGAAGGGCCGGCCTGCCTACCTTTGACGAGGCGGTCACCTGTATGGAGAGCGGCAGATTGATGCATAGAGAGGGTGGCATATCCGGCGCAGGATGAGTGGAGGAGATTCATATGAAAATGCATGAGCTCATAACCGGTCTGAGGCACATCGGCGTCATCGTGAAGGACGCTGAAAAATCCATGCAACTCTTCAAGCACCTGCTTGATGTGGAGGAGAAGGATATCAAGGTGGTGTCAACCGAGGTCACCCGGGGGGAAAGCGTGTTTTCCTTCATCCCGGCCGGCGGCATAGAGCTTGAACTGATACAGCCGGTATCGGAAGGTTTTGCAAAATTGGTGGGCAATCCTCCGGAAGGGATCAATCACCTCGCCTTTACGGTGAAGGACATAGAGGCGGCGGTTACCTTGATGAATGAGAAGGGCGTGCGCCTGGGCCACGTGACCCGGGACGGCATTCTGGACATGGGAAGAAGCAGGGTGGCTTATTTTAATCCCGAGGATACCGGGGGCATCCTGATTGAATTTGTGGAGCCGGTGGAGAAGTAGGGGGAGGCGGGTAGCAGGTAGAAAAACAAATCCGAAATCCGAAGCGCGAAATCCGAAACAAATTCAAAATCCAAATGTACCATGGTCCAAACGGCGGCAGTGAAAATAACGGGGAGCCGGCAAACGGGCTCAGCCGGCTAACCCTTCTCATAGCGCGGCTTGATGATGATCGAGGGCTTGGTTTTTTTGGAATAGACAAAGCCCGGCGCTTCGCATGCTTCTCCATATTGTTTGATAAGCTCATCGAGGGGGCCGGCGTCAAGCGCCCGCAGGGGGCATGCCTCCACGCAGACCGGTTTTTTGTTTTCAGCCAGCCGGTCAAGGCAGAAGGTGCACATCTGCATCTTTGCCCCCTTCTCCTCCCCGAACTGCGGCACACCGTACGGGCAGGCCTTTTTGCAGAGGGCGATGCAGGTGACATTGCCGAGGCAGGCATCCGGGTTTACGACGACTATCCCGTCTTCGGTCCTCTTGCTGATGGCCTTTGCCGGGCACGCGCCGGCGCAGGCGGGCAGCGCGCAATGATTGCAGGAGAGGGAAATATAGGACAGAAAGACATCGGGGTACGTTCCCCGCTCCCGGGAGATGACCCTTCTCCACTGCACCGGACCGGCGGCAATATCGTGCCAATCCTTGCAGGCCACGCTGCACGCGTAGCATCCCACGCAACGTGACTGATCAAAGTAAAATCCCCACTGTTCCATTATACCGCTACTCCATCGCTCCTGCCCGGTTACCCGATGTTCCTGCCGTGTTTTTCCCCTCACCGGCCTTCTCCACCTGCACCAGGCAGGTGTTGCCGCAAAAGGCCCCCGCCGGAGAATGTTCATCTCTGAGGAGAACATTGCAGCAGCCGCCCCGGTCAATCCCCTGTTCATCGGGCTTATACCATGCCCCTTCATCGAGGCTGACCACCCCGGGCATGATGCGTTCGGTGACCTTCGCCTGAATCACCACCGCACCGCGCTGATTGAAGATTCGCACCATCCCGCCGTTGGCAATGTTCCGGGCGCGGGCGTCAATGCTATTGATCCAGAGGGCCTGGGGCTCGCATTCCCGGAGCAGCGGGATGTTGTCCAGATTGGCGTGAATCCGCCGCTTGATATGGGTGGTGATGAGCTGCAGGGGATATTGTGCGGCCAGCGGGTCGTTGGGACTTTCCCAGGTTTCGATGTAGGTGGGGATGGGCGGGAGCAGGGGGTTGTTCATGTCCGCCAGGCGCTGGGAGAAAATTTCAATTTTCCCCGAGGGGGTGGGAAAGGGGTGCGCCGCGGGATCGGCGCTCTCCCGCCTGAAGGCAACGACCGGTTGGGTGAGCTTGATTTTGTGCACGCCTTTTGCTTTCAACTCATCATAGTCAATCAGGGGCTTGGTATGCGCATGGTCTGCGGCCCCCTTCCAGAACTCGCGCAGCCATTCATCCTCCGTCTTCTCGCAATATCCCTCGATGCCCAGCCGCGTCGCCAGTTCGGTGCAGATCTCGAGGTCTGACTTGGACTCGTAGAGCGAGTCAATGGCCTTGTTGAGATACATGTAGTAGGCGCCGGAATGCCAGGGGCGGATGATGTCGTTTCGTTCCAGCTGGGTGTTGACCGGAAGCAGTATGTCGGCAAACCGGGCGGTGGCGGTCATGAACTGTTCGTGCACCGCCACGAACTCAATGGCGTGCATTGCCCTGACCGCCTTATTGGTGTTTAAAAACTGGTTTACCGGATTGCCGTTGGTGATGTACAGCAGCTTGAAGTCGGTTTGGTAGCCGCCGGATTTCCCCCGGAGGATGGCATCCCAGACCTTGGTGATGTGCACCCCCCGTTTGGGTGAGGTGCCTTCGGGCAGATTGCCGGGCATGGCCCCCTTGAGCAGACCGGCCGAGGAGAGCGGTTCAAGGCCCACCTGCACCAGGCCGAATCCGGCGGCGTCCCCGCCATGCACGCCGATGTTACCGGTGATGGCCGCGAGGGTGGCGGCCGCGCGGTGAAATTGTTCGCCGAAGGCAGTCCGGCCCGGCGCTCCCAGGGTGAGCAGGGCGGCGGGCTTCAGGGTGGCGTAGTCGCGGGCGAGCTCTTCAATGCGGCCGGCCGGCACGCCGGTGATGGCCTCCGCCCAGCGCGGCGTCTTGGGCGTGCCGTCTGTCTCCCCCATGACATATGCCTGAAACTGCGGAAAGCCGACGGTGCAGGCGTCGATAAAGGTCCGATCCTGCAGCCCGGCGCTGATGATCACCTGGGCCATGGCCACCAGCATCGCGGTGTCCGTCCCCGGCCGGATGGGTATCCACGCCCGGGCAAATGCCGCGGCCGAGTCGGTGAAGCGGGGATCAACCGCAATAATCCTGGCCCCCGCTTCCTTCGCCCGGGCAAGGTACCAGGAGGTGTTGGTGCTCTGGATGGAGACGGCCGGATTCCAGCCCCACATGATGATCAGGCGCGAATTGAGCAGGTCGTCGCGGGTGTTGCCGGTGGTGAGGGTGCCGTAGGTTACGTTCGAGGCGAACAGATTGCCCCAGAACGAGGCGGAGCCCCAGACCGGGGTGAAGCCGCCGAACATGGTAAGCAGCCGGTTTACCGCCAGCTGGCTGTGCAGAAAGGTCCCGGTGTTGCCGGAATAGGGGACATAAAAGAGTGCGTCATTCCCGTACTGTTTTTTTACGCGCTGCAGCTCGGCGGCTACCGTATCCAGGGCTTCGTCCCAGCTGATCCGCTCAAATCTCCCCTCTCCCCGTGCGCCCACCCGTTTCATGGGGTATTTCAGTCGATCGGGGGCATACACCCGCTGGCGGTATGCCCGTCCCCGCGCGCAGGCCCGGAGCTGCGGCTCCTCGCCGGTATCGCTCTCAATCCGGGTGATCACCCCGTCTTTCACGTGCAGCGTGAGCACGCACCGCCCGCCGCAGTCGTGGGGGCAGCTGGTCAGCACTTCTTTTTCACTCATTGGGGTCAGCCCTTGACATTGGACAAATAATTATTTAAAATGAGGTCTCATTTTTTAACAAGGAGATGTTGATCAAGTATGGCCAGACCGCTCCGCATTCAATATAGTGGTGCATTTTATCATGTTACCGCCCGGGGTAATGAGAAAAAAAGAATCTATTTCTCAAATGCGGATTATGAAAAATTTTCATACTACATAAGCAGGGCTCAGGATAAATATGGGTTCATTTTACATTGCTTTGTTCTCATGATGAATCATTATCATTTGGTGATTGAGACCCCCTCTGCGAATCTGAATTCCATCATGCACTATATTAACAGTTCATACACCAATTATGTCAACAGGAAAATGAAGCGAGCCGGTCATCTTCTTCAAGGGAGATACAAGGCGCTTCTCATAGACCATGATAGCTACTTGCTGGAATTGAGCCGGTATCTTCATCTCAATCCAGTGAGAGCAGGAATAGTGCAAAAGCCGGAAGATTATCCTTATAGCAGTTATGGCTGTTTTATAGGAACACGGAAAGCGGAAGGCGTTGCGAGAGACTTCATTTTGGGAATGGTTTCACCGCATGGGGAAAAGGCGATGCATGCCTACAAGCATTTTGTGAATAATGCCATTGGGGCAAAGCCGGACAATCCCTTGAAAAGAATCTATGGCGGTGTCATCGCAGGAGAAGATTCTTTCATCAAAAAAATCTTGGGACGATTGACAGATGTTGATTTAACCAGGAGTGATATTTCGAACCGAAGAGCATTGAAATCAGCAACCGCACCGGAGGAAATCATTGACAAAATTTCCATTGCGTTGAATGTGGATCGGGATAACATTGTGAGCGGCAAGATAAGGAATTATAGATCAATGGCAATCTATATAATGAAAAATTGTACCGGCTTGGCAAACCGGGAAATAGGAAAATTTTTTGGCAATCTGAGTTGCTCGGGTGTGTCGAAAGTGTGCCGACGGTTTGAAGAGAAAATCGGAAACGATAGATCATTAAGAAAAAAGGTTGCAGACATTTTGTCCAATGTCAAGGGCTGACCCCAATGGATAAAAAGAAAACGGCTGCGATAGTGAGGCTTTTGAAGAAGCGGTATCCTGATGCCCGGTGCGCGCTGCATTTTAAAAATCCCCTGGAGCTGCTGGTGGCCACCATCCTCTCCGCGCAGTGCACTGATGAGCGGGTGAACAAGGTCACCGCGGATTTGTTCAAGAAGTATAAAACGGCCGAGGAGTATGCCCGGGCACGGCCGGAGGCGCTTGAACAAGATATCCGGTCAACCGGGTTTTATAAAAATAAGGCAAAGAGCATCATCAACTGCTGCAAGAAGATGGCGGCCGCACACGGCGGCGCGGTTCCGCAAACGCTGGAGAAGCTGGTAGAACTGGAGGGCATCGGGCGCAAAACAGCGAATGTGATCCTGGGCAATGCCTTCGGCGTCCCGGGGATAACCGTGGATACGCATGTGAAGCGGGTATCCTACCGGTTAGGACTTACCGAACAGCAGGATCCGGTGAAGATAGAATATGATCTGATGGCGCTCGTCCCGCAGCAGGAATGGACGCACTTTTCCCACCTGATGATCTTTCACGGCAGGTACACCTGCGTGGCGCGAAAGCCGCGCTGCGGGGAGTGTGTCGTTGCAAGCCTGTGCCCCAAGACGGGGGTGACGCGGTGAGAACGGCCGGTGCTGATTTAGAACAGCGTATAGATGAACGGCGCCACCGCCGAGCCTTCGGTAAAAATGAGCAGGGCACCCAGCAGAAACAGAAAAACGATGATCGGCGCCAGCCACCATTTTTTCCGAACCCGTAAGAAGAGCCACAATTCCTTCACGATAGATAATTTGCCCATAGGGTGCTTCCGGGAAAAGAATGGTTCACCGCGATGCGGTCGGTCAAGGTTGATCTCGTTGCGTTGGGGCAATCCCGTAGTCCCGCCGCCCTTTAGAATTGATTTTCGTAGCGTGTCCGGTCGGCGGGAACATCCTTCCTGGCAATCCAGTAACTCTGCGCCGTGCGGTCAAAGCCCGCGGTGAGAAAAACGGTGCCGCAGAGTCTGGCCAGCAGGCCGAGGGGCGTTACCGCCAGGTAAAACAGAAGAATGAGAATCACCCGGGTCATCAGCCAGCCCAGCAGCACTGCCAGCGTCATCCACGGCAGGTACAGCGGTTTTAAAAGACGGGGCATGGTCAACCCGACCGCAAGAAGCGCCGCGGCGCCCATCAGCAGCGCGTAGCCGCCCTCCTTTCCCCGCCACAGCCACCACAGCGCCAGCAAACCCAGGACCACGCCAATGAGGATCCCGAATTTTCTGAGCTCGCTTCTGCCGCTGGTGATAGCCCTGATCTCTTCAATAATCATCGACGTTCAGTCCAGGGTAAATTGTTTCAGCCAGTCAATGTCCTTGTCCAGCGGTTTCTGGGACGTTTTGTCCAGCAGAAAGTTTCCCATGATCAGATAATCCATATTGGTGCGCATGAAGCACCGGTAGGCGTCTTCGGGGGTGCAGACAATGGGCTCGCCCCGCACGTTGAACGAGGTGTTGATGATCACCGGGCAGCCGCACTGCTCCCCGAATGCCTCAATCACCCGGTAATATAAGGGATGGTCTTCCCGATCGACGGTTTGGATCCGGGCAGAGTAATCCACATGGGTAACAGCCGGGATGCGGGAGCGGACCACATGCAGCTTGTCGAGGCCGAACCGCCGCTGTTCCTCCGGTGACATCTCCCGGCAGAGGTCCTGCTTCACCGGGGCCACCAGGAGCATGTAAGGGCTTTCCCGGTCAATCTCAAAAAAATCGGCGGCCCGCTCCCTGAGCACCGACGGGGCGAAGGGGCGGAAGCTTTCGCGGAATTTTATCTTCAGGTTCATTACCTCCTGCATGGCGGGAGAACGGGCGTCCCCGAGTATCGAACGGGCGCCCAGGGCGCGCGGCCCGAATTCCATCCGTCCCTGAAACCAGCCGATCACGTTCTGGCCGGCAATCAAATCGGCAATCCGCGCGGGAATCTCTTCATCTCGTATGTCCGTGTAGGCGATCCCCCTTTCGTTCAGGTACGCTCGGATCTCCCCGCATGTAAACGCCGGCCCGAGCAACGAACCCCGCTGGCGGTCCCGGCTGCCCTCAACCGTCCGGCCATTTCCCAGGTACTGATGCCAGACGAAGAGCGCCGCGCCCAGCGCCCCGCCTGCGTCTCCCGCGGCGGGCTGGATCCAGATATGCTCAAACGGGGACTCCCGCATAATCCGTCCGTTGCCGACGCAATTTAAGGCCACCCCCCCGGCGAGGCACAGGCTGGTCCGCCCGGTTTCCCGGTGCACATGCCGCGCCATGCGCAGCATGACCTCTTCGGTCACCTCCTGAATCGAGCGGGCCAGGTCCATGTCCCGCTGAGTCAGCTGCGATTCGGGGGTGCGGGGCGGCCCCCCGAACAGCCGTTCAAATCGTTTTCCGGTCATGGTCAGGCCGGCTGCATAATCGAAATACTTCATGTTCAGGCGGAACGATCCGTCCTCCTTTACATCCACCAGCTCGGAGAGAATCAGATCCTTGTACCGCGGCTCGCCATAGGGGGCCAGACCCATCACCTTATACTCGCCGGAATTTACTTTAAACCCGGTGTAATAGGTGAAGGCCGAGTAGAGCAGCCCCAGAGAATGAGGGAAGTGAATCTCCCCCTTAATGCGCACCTCATTGTCGGTCCCGGTGCCGTAACTGGCGGTCGCCCATTCGCCGACGCCGTCGATGGTGAGGAATGCGGCCTGTTGAAATGGCGAAGGGAAAAAGGCGGACGCGGCGTGAGACTCGTGATGCTCGGGAAAGATGATCGGTCCCTTGCAGTTAAGCTCCCGGGCGATCAGCTCCTTCATCCAGAGCTTCTGCTTTATCCACAGGGGTATGGCCTTGATAAAGGACCGTATGCCGTGGGGGGCGGTGGCGAGATAGGTTTCAAGGATGCGCTCAAACTTGATGAAGGGCTTTTCATAAAACGCAACATAATCGAGGTCGTCTTCCCGGATGCCGCCTTCTTTCAGGCAGTAGCGCATGGCATGCTTCGGGAACGCGAAGTCATGCTTCTTCCTGGTAAAGCGTTCTTCCTGTGCGGCGGCGACGATCCTGCCGTCCTGCACCAGACACGCTGCGCTGTCGTGGTAAAACGCCGAAATGCCGAGAATGTTCATGAGCCTTCGCTGTCCTGCGGTCGAATGATCCTTGGTCCGGTGAAAAATTGAAGGCAGAAGCCGCCCGCCGATGCCGATGATGATGCTCGTGCGCCTATTCCTCGATTGCCCCTTGCTTCGCCCCGCGCTGCGCTGCTATCCCTTCCTGGAGCAGAAAGCGCGCAAGGACGTCAGCAATGATCCCGTTTCCTTTGACCGAGTAATGGCCCTGATAGGCCGCAAAGAGCCCTTCCGGCTTGATGGTAGCCGCCTCGCTGAGCAGTGCTCCCTCCGGATGAATAACCGTTGTGATATCCTCTATGGCGTTGAGCAGCCGGGTATAGGGCAAGGGACCGCGGTCCGCCAGGATGTTCAGTTCCCACAGCCACGGGAGATAAACAGCATAAAATGTCGCGCCGCTCGATTCAACATCTTTTTTGAACGCCTCAATGATTTTTATGGTCACCCGGGCCGGCTCTCCCTCAAGGGCATACATGTTCCCGGCCGAGGTTCCGCGCCCGGCCGTGCCCCGGGCTTCCTCCGCGAGCTGGAACAACAGCGTGAGCAATTTGCTCGCGTGCCATATTTTTTTCCGGTAGTCTTCCCGGCGGTACCAGTATTCATGCTGCGCCAGGGGCCACTCATCAATATGGTCCATGGTGGAAAGTATCCGGTGCGGGTCGAGTGCCGGCGCGTTGATCAGCCGGAGCTCATCCCCCTGCACAATGAACCGGGGCTTGGAAAAAGGAATGAAGGGACTCAGGAATCCCCGGATAAGGTTGACGTTCCGCTCCACGTTTTTGAGGCACAGCCCGAAGAGCACCACGTGGGGTTTGAAGGAGGCCGCGACCGCCTTCCATCGAAGAAAGGCCTGGTCCATGCCATAGCACCCCACGCCAAAATTGAGCACTTCGGCATCGATGCCCGCTTGTTGCAGGTTCTCCTCCAAACGGGCGCCCCAGGAATCCTCAAAGGGAACATCATAGGCATAGGTAAACGAATCCCCCAGAATGGCGATGCGCAGCGATCCCTGCCGCGGCGCCGGCTCGATCCTGCAGTCGGTGCTCGCGGTTCTGATGCCGTCCGAGTTGTGCAGGTAGGGCTTCCCCTCCTGCGCCCTGCTGTTGGGCCGATAGGTCCAGCCCAGCCCCGGGTCGTAGATCAGGATGCTGTCGGAGGAGGCGAAATACTTGTCCAGGGCTTCGCGGGTGGTCCTCCGGTATGGCTGGTAGGGCTTGAGCTTTCGCGCCTGAAAATAAAAATTCCCCGCCTCGTCATAGCGGCCGCCCAACCTGACCGCCGCCTCCCCCAGGAGACAACAGAAGAGCACCGAGCAGAGCAGCAGCACTATATTGCCGTTGCCGCCGGAGGTCCTTTTCATGATCGCCCTTTCGATGATTATTTGAGTATCTGGCCGCCGCACAGAGTATAGCAAAGAGCCCCCGGGTGTGCAAAAGCTAATTCAGGCAGCCCCGGGCCGGGCGCCGTCGGAGCAGGTTCCGGGAGCCGCATCAGGGCGCCGGCCTGATCGACCCCGGATGTGATGGCGCTGCCGCGCGCCCACTGCGCGATCCCGTCTTCTCCCATTCCTGCCAGTTGCGGCAGAGCTGCGAAAACGGATAGTCCGGTTCCGGCAGGTTTTTTAATTTCCGGTATACCACCGTTTTCATAAAATTGTTTTGAAAATGAAACATCGGCTCATAAAAGGGGACTTCAAAATCCCCGGTGACGATGTAGTCGGGAAATGTCCGCTCCATTCCCCTGAGCCAGCATCCCTCCCGGTGGTAGCGCCCGTACCCGGGGGCGATAATCCCCGCGCCGTCGACCATCCGCTTCATGCTGTAGTAGCCGATCGTGCCCACCTCCAGTACAAAAACCGTCTCCTCGTCGGAAACCGCTTCCCTGAGGAAGCGCCCGATGGTTTGGTAGCTGTGGTACCGTGCGCCGAACCAGGGCAACCGGTCCGCATACCGCGCTGCAGTATAAAAATCCCTCAGATTCAAGGCGGCAAAGCAGAGCAGGTACGCACTGAGGCAGGTGATGAGAAGCGCGTCGCGCCTGCCCGGCAGGGACGCGGGGCGGCACCGTTTGAGCGCAGCAGACAGCGGCGCGGTGAGGAGCGCCAGCTGGCCGACGAGGGCGAAGTTGACGGCGGCGGTAAGGTGCCACCGGTGCTCGGGAGGCGGCCCGATGACGCTCAGGGCGGCGATCATCAGCAGGGGATAGAGGTAGAATAGCGCGCCGGCATACTGATGCCGCGCCGCATGCCTCAGGTAATCGATCAGGGCCAGCAGGGTGAAAAGCAGGTAGATCAGGGCAAGGCCGGCGGCAGCGCTGTTCCGGGCAAGGCAGGGAATCGGGGGAAGCAGCGGAGCGATGTTCCTGCCCAGCCATGAGAAAAGGTGGAAGTTGTAGCGATCACAGTAGCCAGCAAGATAGCCGAACGCATCAATGAAATACGCCATGCCGTCTGCGTACCCCTGCTTCTCCTGCAATGAGGTGGGGAACATCGCGCCGAAATAGCAGTAGCTGAAAATGAACCAGGGAGCGGCTACACAGCAGAACACCCCGAACGCCCTCCAGGGCAGACGCCGGTTTTTAAGCCAAAACATCAGGATCATGACGGCGATGAACACGGCGGAGTCCTGCCGGGTAAGAAAGCACAATCCCAGGACGGCGCCGCAGCCCAGGTAGTTCGCCCGAGCGAACAGATACAACGCTCCCGTAAAGAGAAACATGAGAACATTGGTCTCAAGACCGATGTCCTGGAGCATGAAGGGATAGCTTACTGAACAAAAGATGCCCAGGGGCAGGTTGTCTTTTTTGAAGATGAGCAACAGGAGAAAGCCGGCAAGTGCGGCACTGATGCAGGAAATGAGATTGCTCATCAGGGGAATGTTGTCCGAAACAACCTGGGCGACGGTGAGGATGAGGGTGTAGAGCGGAGACGTGGTGCCCAGTATTCTTTCTCCCAGGTTAAAGACAAATTGTTGGTGGTGATACAGATTATAGGCGTAGCGATAGGTTATATAACAATCATCCATCCCGTACCGGGGGAAGATGAGGAAAGCCACGAGGCCGAGGCACATAATGAAAATGAAGAAGCAGTAATGCTTATCGATTGATACGTGCATCATTGGCCCCTGGATTTCCGGTTGTGCGCGTCCTGGGAATTGTGGGGAGGCACGGCAAAAAGACACATGCTGTCGTTGTGGGCAATCACCTGCAATCCCATCTTCTGTACGGCGGGTTCAATCTCCTTTCCGCCGATCTTAAAATTGAGCAACACATGGGTCACCCCGTAGCGCTCCATGATCTTTCTGCGCGATTCATTTGAGGCGGCGGCATTGAAAAAGTCGTCAAGCGCTTTAACCCGTTCCCGGTTGTCGCGGACATGGGGGGCGCTGTGGTAGAGGGCGATGATTTTCGCGCCGGTATATACCGGAACCGACCAGGAGGTGTACAGGTCAGACAATACGATATCCCCTTCCGTAAGGTGCCGGGCCAGCTCGCGCTGCATGCGGTTGGGATTCAGGTACCTGATGGAGCGGCGGTCAGGCGAAACGGCAACGGCGGGCAGGATGAATTCGCGATACACCAGGATGCCCTGTGTGGCGGCTCCGGCAAGGAGGAGCATCAGCAGAATCCATGCGGCAGCGCTCTGCCGGCGGGATGCGCCGCGACCCGGCCGACCGGCACGCCATTCCCGGCATGATCGCGAGAAAGCAAGCTGAAGCATGCAGATGATGAAAAAAATGGACCGCTCGGCGAGGCTGATGTTGAAAAAATAACCGGCCAGATAGGCGCAACTGAAAAGGGCACAACCTCCGGTCAATAGAAGAGAGCGCCGTTGCAGCGCGCACAGCAGCAGCAGGGGAATGCCCGCGAGCGCCGGGCCCGAGCGCAGCAGGGGCTGGTCAAAGAGGTACCGGCGGGTAAGCCGGTAATCGGCGGTGTCCGCCATTTTTCCGGCGGCAATGGTCAGGAAATTGGAAATAAAATCATGGTACGGCCAGAGTGCGGTCAACAGCAACGCCGCCGCCGCCGTGACCGAAAAATACACGGCCCCTTTCCGGATGGCCACCCTCCGCTCCAGGTAGAGCAGGCCGGAACAGGCAAGAAAGAAGAGGCCGGTCGGTGGATGGTTGACAAAGGCGATCGCTCCCAGCAGCACCGCGATGATGAATCGGCCGCCGTTGCCCGCCGCCAGAAAGCGCAGCTGAAAATACAGCGCCAGCAGCGCGAGGGAAAATGCCACCAGGGAGGGAAAGTACGCCGTGTAGAGGATGGCGGAAAACATGTAGGCATTTGCCCCCATCCATCCCGTGCCCCATAAAAACAGGAGGGCGGCAAGCGTCCAGGGAGGCTGTCGCTCGTCATCGAAATACGCCGCGGCAAACAACGCCGCTGCTGTGAGAAACAGCAGAAAGCACAGGGGCAAAAACAGCTTGAGCACGGTCAGGACATCAAGCCCGGTCAGCCGCATGGTCAGGGCCATGATCAGGATTGAGGGAACGAAACGGGGGGAGTCGCCGGGCTGTCCCGCAAGCATGGGATCGGACGGGTGGGCCATGTGTGTTGCCAGCTCCCGGACCGCCGCGCCGTGCTCGGGCCCGTCTGAATAGGGGAAGTGGTCATAGTCCAGCCAGGCGAGGGGGAGGTACAGCAGGGTGGCGATGGCGATGAAGAGTACGGAGTTACGCATGGTCATCTCGCTTACGCAGGGCCTCCCGGTTTTTGAGCGCCTGTTGCGCGCGCAGCACCTTTTGATGGGTCACCGTGCCTTCCCGGAAACTCCTTGATTGCTCGAAGTAAAGCTGCAGCTCCCGTATGTCGACATATGCCCCCTGGCGGATCACCAGTTCGCGTCTCCCCTGCCAGTCGGTCGCGGGGTGATCCCCGGCAAAATGGTAGGTGCTGAAATAGAGGTCCCCGACCGCCGGTGTGCCATTCACCGTCAGCTCCCCCCCCGGGCAACCGTCTTCCGGGTCCTGCCACAGTGCAATGCCGCTTCCCGCCGGCAGAGCGGGTGCGCTGACGCTCAAAAGATATTCCTTGCCCTGCGAATCCGGCAGGGGTGGAAATACGAAGCAATACCGCGCATTGTCATCAATGCTATCCAGGGAGAGGCTGGCCCGGCGCATCACCCGGGTCGGGTTCCCCCGTTCGGCCAGGGCAAAATCGATGGTGCCGCGGCCCTGCCGGTTAAGACGGGAGAACATAACCCGCACCGCGGCCATATTGTCGCCGGGCGCGGTAAAGGTTTGGGCAATGACCGTAGATGAGTTGAGCTCAACCGTCGGGTAGGAGAACAGCAGCTGGTTTATCCCCGGGATCAAGGATGGGTCAGCGTAAGCAGGCTTGAGTACCCTGAACAAAATGTCCAGGTTGAGGCCGACCAGCAGCAGCGAGAGCAGCAGTAACAAAATATTTCTCCGCTGCGCAGGAAACAGTGACCGGATGCCGGCAATGATGCCCGCGGCAATGGGGGCAATGGCCACGAAGAGGTATCTCCCCATGGATACGCCGACGTAAGCGATGTTCATGGAAACAAATACGGCGCAACAGCCCAGAAACGAGAGGAGTAATGCGCTCAGCGCCTGAGCCTGCGGCTTTCTTATCGTTCCGGTTAGTGCCAGCCGGACCAGACCGGCCAGTCCGAGCACCGCGAGTACGCCATAGACAATCGCATGCCCGGTGGTAATGGAAAACTGCTGCGCACCGAAATTTCCAAAGAAGGAAAGAAAGGTGTTGGCTGCCAGGGAAAGCAGAGAGCCTGCGGAAAAGGGAGTGGAGCGGAACCCCCAGGGCTGGGACGCGATTAAATAGGCGGTGGCAAAGGGGTCATGATAGATAATCCAGTTGCGCAGGTACCACCATCCCGCAACCAGGAAGGCAGTGCCCGCAACCATCGCGAGGCTTGCGAGCAGTTGTTTCGGGTTGCGGAAATGGATCCAGGTCAGGATAAAGGCGGTGACGGGAAGATACGAGAGGGTTGAGAGCTTGGAGAGGAGGCAGCATCCCAGCACGGCGCCGGTCAGCAGATACTGCCTGGTCCGGGGGGTTCCTCTGGTCAGGGAGAGCAGCAAAAATATATAGATGGTGGACAGGGCGTCGGTGAGCGGCTCGTTTGAGACCGAGGCGGAGATGTGAAGGAATTGCGGATTCATGGCGACGAAAAGTGCGGCGGCGCAGGCGAGGAGCGTTTGCCCGGGGAAGAGCGCGATGATCAGGAGATACAGGAAGGCGATATGCACCGCGCTGATCATGATCGAGAACATCCGCAGCCGCCGCACGGTCGATTCCGTCCTCTGCGCGGCAAAACCGCTTGCGCCCTGAGCCAGGCGCATGGTGCGGTATCCCGGTCCGTCATCGACCAGGAGCTGTTCCTGGATCGGCCGGTCGCCGTTGCCGCAGAAGGCCGCGGCGCACAGATAATAGAGGGGGGGGTGAATAGCCTGGGTAATGTTGGTTGTTTCCGGGTCATACCGCAGGGGGGGCAGTGTGTGGTTTCGGGCGATATACTGCGCGTAAGCGAAGTGGCGCTCTTCATCCGGCGGACTCCAGAGAGGGGTGTAATGGCTGTAGGCCAGACCCAGGGTTGCAAACAGCAGCAGCAGCGCGATCACTGCGGTGAGGTCACGTGAGCTGAGGTGCAGCAACTTTTCTTCAGGGCAACGCTGGTGTGCAACCATGGCTTGGAATGGCTGAAGTGACGCGCAATGCGTTTCGTGCCGGCCGCCCCGCCCCGCTCATGTTCCGGATGGGGACGCGGCCGCTCTGGCGGCGGCGGATGCCCGCCGGGGCGGCAGCACGGTGCAGAGAAACATCTGCAACCGGGGGGGGAACATGGAGTAATCCCTGGTGGCCAGCGAATAGATCCCCCTCCGGTAGAGGATGAGATTGTAAATGATGCGGTGCAGCAGGGGAAAGGTTCGTGCGGTGCTGATGAGCCGCTCGGACAGCAGCAGCTTCAGCAGGAAGGGCGGCATCTTGAACAATCCGAACAGCGCGATGACCAGGTTCAAATAGGTGGGCTTGCAGTTCAGATAATGGTCGAGCCGGTTGTTTTCATCAATCAGGTGTTCCGCCATGGCCCTGGCGCAGAGGCTGGTTCCGGGGAAAAAGGCCAGGGAGAAAAGGTTTACGCTATACGGCGGCGCCAGCTTGCCCAGGAGGGCGATGGTCTCGAGGATGTCGCTTTGCGTTTCCCAGGGATTGTCGAGGATGAGATCATAGTTGGGAATGGTAAGTTTCCTGGCGTATTTCTGGAGTGCGCGGGAGACCCGCACCACCATTTCATTGTCCTGCTTCCGGTTATACATGGCGAGGATCCGCTTGCTGCCGGTCTGGATTCCCATCCGCGCCCTGAGCATTCCGGCGTCCACCAGGTACTCGAATTTTTTCTCGGTAAAGACCGACGGCTGCACCCCGGGGATCAGGAATGGAAGATCGACATCTTTTTTGTAGCGTTCGGCAAACTGCCGGATCTCTTCCTCGGAAAGCGCGAACAGGGTGTCATCCTGAAAGTTGATGTAGCGGATGAAAGGAAACCGGGCGGTGACGGCGATTATTTCCCGCACCATGGCGTCCGGCGACTTCGACCGGATCCGGGCAAAGTCCGGGTGGATCCTTTTCAGGGCGTCGTTGCAGCAGTAGGTGCAGCTGAAGGGGCAGCCGCGGGTGAACATGGTCCAATAGGTGATCCCCAGAAACCTGCGTATGTTGTCGGAGGTGAGGGGAATGAGATCTTTTTTTGCGACCAGGATGTATTCATTGTCCAGCCCGTAGTCCTGCGGCGGTATGGTGTCGAGATCGGTTATGACCCGGGCGGGGCGGTTTCTGAAGACGGAGCCATTATTTTTTGACCAGATGCCGGGGACGGCTTCGGCGGATTTTCCTTCCGCGAGACAGCGGCACAGGCCGAGCATGGGCATTTCCCCTTCGCCGATGCAGAGGAAATCGGCGAAGGCAATGCATTGTTCGGGTATGACCGTGGGATGGATGCCGCCCCAGACCACCGGAATGCCGGGAAGGGTTCTTTTCAATGCCGCGGTGAGCTGGACGGCCGCATCATGGTAGTGGGACATGACCGAGATGCCGATCAGGTCGTCGTCGCGCACCAGGCCGGCAATGGCATCGAGCGCCGCATCGGGGTAGGAGGTGAATTTTTCCCGGGAATAATAGCTTTTCTGCAGCGGCAGAAAAACCAGGCGGGTTTCAATGCCGTGCGCTTTAAGGTAAGCGGAAATTGTCCTTAATCCAATGGTGTTAATTTCCGAATAGGGAGAAAGGAGAGCGACCCTCATTGAGTTGCGTACCGATAGTTTTGATTTGTGCGCCACACATGCGGTGAATGGTATACTACTCGGCGGCGAATGACAACACTAAAATTGCGCGGCGCGGTTTATCCGGGGGCCGCATCATGCGGGCTTGACTTTTCGGGAACAATTCTATACCTTCATCCTGCGAGCGCTCCATTCACCTGCCAACCGCAGAGAAAGGGATAGATTGATGAAAACATTGATTACCGGCGGCGCCGGGTTTTTTGGAACCGTGCTCAAGCAGTATCTGTCGGAAAAGGGCGCGGAATCGATCATCTATGACCTGGTCCCGGACACCGACCGGGTTAAAAATACCGTCGCCATACAGGGTGATCTCTGTGATCGATCGCAGCTGGAGGCGTGCTTTAAAAAATATGGGCCCTTTGACGTGGTCTACCACGTTGCGGCCCAGCTGGCCCACAACGTGAAGGATAAACGCTTTCTCTGGCAATCCAATGTTGAGGGAACCCGGCAGCTGGCGGAGATGGCGGTGAAATACAAGGTGCCGCACCTGGTTTTTACCTCGAGCAACTGCCTGTGGGGCATCCCCATGGGGAAAAAAATCGGCGAGGCGGAGCCGCCGCACCCGGTGGAAATTTACGGCCAGTCCAAGTGGGAGGGGGAAAAGATACTCCTCGGCCATAAGGATTTCCTTAACCTGACCATCATTCGCTGCCCCACCATTACCGATGCCGGGAGGCTCGGCCTGCTGGCCATACTTTTTGAGTTCATTGAAGAAAACCGCAGGGTCTATCTGGTGGGCGGCGGGGACAATGTATACCAGTTCATCTATGCCCGGGACCTGGCCGACGCCTGTCTCAAGGCCTATGAGAAGTCCGCCTCCACCGAGGTGTACAACATCGGGAGCGATGACGTGAAGCCGCTCAAAGAGGTGTTCGGCTACGTGATTGCAAAGGCGGGGTCGTCATCACGCCTGGTATCGTTGCCCAAGGCGCCGACACTGCTGGCCATGCAGCTCTGCTACAAGCTGGGCCTGTCGCCGCTCGGCCCCTACCAGTATAAGATGATCGCCGAGGACTTCGTGTTTGACACGGAGAAGATAAAGACCATGCTCGGCTGGAAGCCGACGCTGACCAATGAGGAGATGCTCTTAAAGGCCTACCTGTTTTATAAAGAGCATAAAGAGGATTTGAAAAGCGCCAGGGACGTTTCCGCCCACAAGCAGGGGGCTAAGATGGGCATTATCAGGCTGTTGAAGTATTTCTCGTAGATGCAATGCAGGATACAGGATGCAGGAAACAGGAGGCTAGAGGCTGTGCCGGTAATGCGGATTTCTGAATGAATTGTAGAGGCAGACCGGCGTGTCTGCCCTCATGCTGGCAGGCGGTTGAAAAACACCCATCTGCTTTCACATCCCGCCTTATTCCTTCTTTTGCTCCAGATACTCATCTTCTACGTTCACCATGAAGGTGTCGTGATGCGCCCCCAGGATATTCTGCGCCCCCTTAATGCCGGTTTCAAGCGAGTGATCCAGGTTGTTATACTTGTAGGTGCCGTAGCGGCCGATCAGCTGGAGGTTGGTAAAGCGCTTGAGATAGTCGCGGATTTTCAAAAGGTGGCGGCTGAAACCGATTTCATAGAGGGGATAGGTCTTCGATGTCCGTACCACCTGGTAATCAAAAATGGCGTCGACGACGCCGGGGGCGATGGCTGATTTTCTGAAGTCCCGCACCGTCTTCCGGTAGAGCGCCTCGTCCGACGCATTCCACACCTCGTCCCCCGCGTTGCAGAAGTACTCAAATACCACGCACGATTTGTCGGGCGGCGCCATGCGCCGGCTCCAGTTTTTCGGCTCGTGCAGCCTGCCGAAGTCGATTGCCGGATCATGCACATAGATCCAGGTCTGGTCGGTCACCAACGGCGTGTTGAACATCAGGGCAACGCACACCAGGTCGCGATACTTGAGCCACCGGGCGGCCTCCACAATATCATCCGGCGGCAGGGGGCGAAGGGAGAGAATCAGCTCGGTTATGGGCATGCTGGATATGACAAAGTCGGCCTCCAGCCTTCCGCCGTCTTCCTTTCCGCCGTGGGCCACTGAGGTGATGCGTGTCCCGTCGTGCCGCAGCTCCTGTGCCGGCGCCCGCAACAGCAGGCGGTTGGGTTCGCGGATCGTCTCCGCCAGTTTTTCGCATATCACCCCGATGCCCTTCTTGGGGTAGGTGAAGTGCTTGAGCAGGGAGGCGGCATCCTTGGTGCGCTTCTTCCAGAGCGCGTCTACTATGGCAGTGCGCAGCGAAAGACCCTTGATCCGCTGCACCCCCCACTCGGCGGATATGCGGTTGCAGTCAATCCCCCAGACCTTCTCGGTATAGGTTTTAAAAAAGAGCAGGTAGAGGGTTTTTCCGAACTGGCTGATCACCCAGTCTTCCAGGCTGCGCGGCGCCGGCCGGTTGAATGTAAACCGCTCGATCACGTAGTTGCAGATGATTTCCGCGGCCGTCAGCGGGCCCAGGCCGAAAATTGCATTGACCGGTTTCAACGGGTAGTCGAAGAACCTGCCATTCAGCAATATCTTGCTCGAGCGGTCCACCAACACCAGTTCCTCTCCCAGGAGCCGTGCCACGTAGCGGTCGATCTCGCTGTTCTTGGTGAAAAACCGGTGGCCGCCGAGATCAAAGAGGAAGTCGCCGTGCTTAATCGTCGCCGAGATGCCGCCGGTGTGGTCTGATGCCTCGAGCACGGTGAACCGGCGGTCGCTCTGTGAAAGGGTTTCAGCCGCGCTCAGGCCGGCAGGCCCCGCGCCGATAATGACGCCTGTTTTGTTATCAGTCATGTGACGTGTTCCCTAGGCAACGGTTTTATCTGACGGTCGTTTTCTTTTTTCAACAAGCACATAGAAAAATGTAAGCCGGATGTCATTTCGAATCCCGCGCTGTGTCATGCTGAGCGTGGTCAAGAAGCTCCTTGCTTCGCCCAGGATGAACTTCATGAAAAATCTGACCTTGTCATTTCGAACGAATGTGAGAAATCTTATAAGATTAAAATTGCAGAGGATTTCTCCGTCGCTATCTGCTCCTTCGAAATGACGGGAAAGGTTTGCTCCCTTGCAAGGACTGAAAAAAATTGGTGCCGGGGTGGCCTGCCTCGTACCGGTATGTCACATATTCATTTGTTCCTGCTTATGCCTTGCGCAGCACCACGTTCAGGATGTCATAGGGGTTAAAGTAAAATGAAATGCGCTGCGACCGCTCATGGGCGGCTATCGTTTCAACCAGGCGGTGCAGGGTTCTGGTTCGGACATAGTACTGTATCCTTGAGAGAAAAAAGGAGAGAGAGACATATTTGCCGTGATAGAAAGAGCGCTCCATGGTCAGGCCTGCCTGCCGGGCGAGCCTGCCCATGGTGTCCCGGCTGAAGAAATAGAGGTGTTCTATATTCTTAAAGCCGATCCATTTTTGTCCCAACAGCCGGTATGACCACGAGTCGACGTTGGGGATGGAAAGAAGGATCACCCCGCCCGGTTTCAGGAGGGAACGGCAGGTCTGCAGGTCTGCCAGGGGGTCGGGAGAGTGTTCCAGGTAGTCCCACATGGTAATGGCATCCATGCTGCCTGCTGTGCCGGGATAGTCGCGCAGGGAGCCCTGGTGGACGGTGAGGCCCCGTGAGCGGGCGTACTCCACGCAAAATTCCGAGCACTCAATTCCCTCCGCTTGCCAGCCCCGGTGTCCGGCGGCTATGAGCGAGAATCCGGTGGCGCACCCCACGTCCAGCACCCTTCCCCGGGAATGAGCGAACCGCTCCACCTGTTTCATCCGCCTGGCCATGGAGCGGGTGATCACCGGCTCCTCGCTGATATAATTGGCATAGGCCTTATAGTCAATGCCGCCCGCCCCTTCGTCCAGCACGAAATAGTCCTTGGAGTAGATTGCCTGCCGGCTGCGGGCGTCGAGGCGGGGATTGCAATACATGAGGCCGCAGCGCCGGCAGCGCACGATGCGCTCGGGGGTGAGGAAGAGAAAGTCCCGGTCCCGGGACCCGCAGAGATTGCAGGCCACCTCCTCCCGGGTATAGCCATCGGCTGCGGCGTTGATGATATTATCTCCAGACATCGCGTCTCACGTTTTTGATGATATGGAAGCAGTAGCGGAACCCGGCACGGTTGAAGAGCCGGAAATAGAGCATGTTTTCAAATGCCTCCCACAGCCGGGTGAGCGAATACAGCCGGGTGAAGGGCAGCTTGATGAGTCGTCGGGTGAGCGGGGTGAGAAAGGGGAAATGGACGGTGAGATTGAAGAGCGCGCAGAGGTTTTCAAATTCCCGGGCGTAGCGGGACTTGATGAGTGATTTTCTGATGATCTGGGTGAAGTTGTGGATGGCATAATCCGCGGGCAGCAGCCCCCGCTCAACGGCATAGTCGACGATCCCGGTTTTAGGGTAGGGAATCAAGACGCCGGCGCGGGTGTAGTCGGCGCCGATCTTCTGATTGATGGCGACGGTCTGGAAGGCGTCGTCAAGGGTCTCTTCCGGAACCCCCATCAGGTTGGTGACGATCATCTTGATCCCTCGCCGCTTGATGATCCGCGCATTGCGGATGATGTCCTCTTGCTTGAGATTCTTTTTCAGGATTTCGTTCCTGATGCGGTCACTGCCCGATTCGATGCCGAAGGAGATGCCGTAGCACCCGCTTTCCGCCAGGTCTTCGACCATCTCTTCATTCACCTGATCAATCCTGATGTTGCAGGAGAAGGGAAGGGAAATCTCCCGGCGGTAGGCCGCCAGAAATGCTGTGAGCCATGCCTTGTCCAGGACAAAGGTGTCATCAGAGAAATGGACGTTTTTGAGCGGATAGCGGTCCTTGACAGACCGCACTTCCCTGATCACCCGCTCCACGCTTTTTTTCCGGATGTATTTCCCCCTGCCGGCATAGATTGTTTTCTGCAGCGGGTTGTGGCAGAAGGTGCAATGGTAGGGGCAGCCGATGCCGGAGATGAAGCGCTTGACCGGCAGGTCCCTGATAAATCGGTATTTGTAATAGATCTCCCGGTATGGCAGGGGAAGCGGGTCAAAGTCCTGGATCAGATCGCGCAGGGGGTTTTTAATCACGGTGCCGTTCCTGCCGATCCAGAGGTTCTCGATCTGCGAACCGTCCTCCCCGGCATCGATGGCGTTCATCAATTCAAGCACCGGGTATTCCCCCTCACCCACGCAAAGGTAATCAACCACGCTGAGATCAATATCCTCCGGGAAGAGGGTGGGATGCACGCCCCCCATAATGATCGGCGTCTGGAGTGTTTCTTTCAGTTGCCGGGCGGTGGCGTGCGCCCACTCCCGGTTGCCGGTCATGAAGGAAAAGGCAATGAGGTCGGGGTTATGGGCGACCACAAGGTCCCGAAACTGTTTCGGATGTTCATCGGTGAGAATGAGGTCAACCTCGTGCCCGTGGGCGGTGAGCATGCCGGCGATGGACATGACTCCGAGGTTTTCGTTGACCCCGTTATCCTGAACAAATAAAAGGCGTCCCATAGGGCGATGAGCAATAACCAGAAAGCGTCACGTGGAGCGCAGCGGGAAAGCGGCTGCAAAACTGGCTCTAATGGATATACCAAGCGGAAGGGGTTGTCAAGGCGGGAACATCGTTTCGGCGATCCGCTGTCGAAGGCGCCGTGAACGCGGCGCCGGGCCGGGGTGAAAGCGCTCCCCGCACGATGGGCCGCAGATGATTGCATCCCGGTTCGCTCGGGCCGGATCCGCTATCGGTAGGTTGCGGACAGCCCTTCCGGAATGTAGCGCGGCCGCGTGTTGAGTCCCTTCTTCTCGTAGACGAACGTGCCGCAGATGAGGTATTTGCGGCTATACTGCTCCTTGAATCTGGTCTCGCCGGACAACCAGTTGGGAAGGAACTCTTCAAAGGTACGCAACGCGCCGAAAAACATGATGACGTCGGGACTTCGTTCAAAAACGTAATCGAGCAGTTGCCGGCGTGAATCAATGAAGGCGATCCGGGGGTGGAATCGCTTGATAATGCGGGTGGAGAGCCGTTCATAGAACCGCAACAGGGCGCTGCCCTGGTTTCGCTCATGGAAATAATACCTGCCGATGGTGGTGTCGGTCAGACCCCATGAATCAATGAACACATAGTCAAGCC
Source organism: uncultured Thermodesulfobacteriota bacterium (assembly GCA_964632275.1). Taxonomy (GTDB): domain Bacteria; phylum Desulfobacterota; class WTBG01; order WTBG01; family WTBG01; genus CAZWCD01. The sequence goes on along the minus strand of CAZWCD010000012.1, from coordinate 10,763 downwards.
CCGCCTGATAGGGGGTCTGTCCCATCTGGTCATAGAGTATGGTTGTCCCGCTGAAGTAGTTGCGCTTGATAAATTCGCCAATGATAAGCTGCGCGTTATTGTCGATGTAATTATGGGCTGCGGGATTTTTCAGCCGTTCCAGGCAAAAGCGCGCATGTTCGGAAGGATTATCCCAGAAGCGCAGGGCGCTCACCATGACCGGATTCTCAATGGTCTTGTCGATCCAGTAGCTGCGCGGCAGGAGCAGGCCGGCGCAGCCGAAGGCAACCATACCCAGATTCAGGGCCCACTTTTTCCCGGCGGTGAAGTTGCCCAGGCCGTGCTCCACGCCGGTGCTGATATAGATGTACAGCAAAGGGATGAGGGGGATGACATGCCGGTAATAGATTTTCGGCTCGGCCCCGCCCAACACCACCCAGGTCAGATGGACGACAATGAAGCCGAACAGAATGAATCGCTCCTCCCGCCAGTTGAATGGGCGCCAGACAAAGAACACCAGCAGCGCACAAAGATAATACATGAAATAGTCCTTGCAATGACTGTGCACATACTCGAGCCCCGCCAGGTACTTGCCGCTGTAGATCTTGACATAAAACGCGGTCGGCAGCAGGTCGCCGAAGTACCAGAACCGTGCCGTCAGCATGATCAGAAAGAGCGCCATGCATAATGCCATGGAGAAGATCACGCGCTTCATCTGATCCCGGTAGCACCAGAGCGCCGGAACAACCGCCAGCGTCAGAAAGAGGCCTTCCGGTCTGGTCAGCGCCAGCATTGCGGCTGGCAGCGGCCAGTACCCAAATCGCTTGCGGTCCAGGCACACCAGCAGCAGGGCAAGAAACGCCAGCGCGTAGAGCGACGTTTCACATCCCATCTGATTCCACATGAGAAAGGGGAGGGAAAGAGCGGTGAGGAACGCCGGCAACGCCTGCTGGGAGGTTCGAGGGGTGAAGCGGGCGGTTATGGCATGGATCAAAACGAGCGAGCAGCAGCCGAAGAAAATTCCCAGGATCTGGGATGTAATCAGTATATTGGCGCCCAGCTTATGAAACAGGGTTAAAAGAAAAAGCCAGCTCAATGAACTGCAGACTTCAGCCCGTTCGCCGGGATTGAATACGTAGCCGAATCCGTTGCTGATATACTCGGCGACCCGGAAAAAGATAAAGGCATCTTCATAGATGTAACTGTAATTGAAGAGGGACAGCACCACATAGAATGCGAGTATGGCGATAATCGTCTTCTTCACGGCTGCGCCGGTGCGAGAGGTAAAGAGGTGAAAAAAAGAAACCGCGTCTTTTTTTACTCGATATATCCCAAGGCCTTCAGCTTGTTGATATCCTCTTCGCTTAAATCGACGGTCTCACCCGGCGGCTGCAGACCTCGCGCCGCCTTGAATGACGCGCACCATGCCCGGAACCCATCCAGCTCTCCGGCGGCCTGGCGGCACAGCTCGGGGAGGGCTTCCGCCTGGTTAACCGTTTCCCCGGCATCACCAGTATACAGGTACAGCTCATTGCTGTCCATGAACTTGTAGCGGAGGGTTCTGACGCAGGTTTGATAAATCGCCTCACAGAAAACAGTCCGCCGGTCATTGCTGTTCGGCGCGCTGATGGCAGGGAGCAGAGAAACGCCCTGGACGCTTCCCTTCCACCCAAGGTCCAGGAGCGCCGCCAGGGTGGGGGCGATGTCCACGTTGGACGCCTGCTGCGGCACGCGGACGCCGGCGGGAATGGTCCCGGGCATCCACATGATGAAGGGAATGTGCGTTTCGGTGTCGTAGGTGTAGTTGCCGTGCCCCACAATTTTGTTGCGCTCAAAGAGCTCCTCGCCATGATCGGAGGTGATGATGACCAGGGTTTTTCCCTCGAGACCCCGCTGCCGGATGAAGGCGATGAACTCTTGCATCAGCTCATCCACAGAGCGTATGTCCCCCTCATACTGGGCCCGGATGAACTCGGGGGGATAGGTGCGGGTGTCGGTTCTTCCCAGTTGTTTTCTGAATTTTTTCAGCAGCTCCCGGTGGGCGTCGGGAGTGTCAAGAAACATGGTGTCGTACGGCGGGGGCGGGAAATAGGGGTCGTGCACTTCATAGGTGTGGAGGAAGAGAAAGAATTTGTGGTCGCCCTTCTCCTGTATCCATGCCTTCCCCCGTTCAAACACGTCCCGGGCAAATCCTCCCGCTACCATCAGCTTGTCAAAAAGCAGCACATCCTTGATCTCATAATAATCATCAAAGCCGCGTCCGAACCCCATCTGGCGTATCAGGAACCCGTTTTCGGTCACCGCCCCGGTCGCGTACCCCGCCTCGCTCATCATCTCGGGAAGCGTGCTGATGCCCGGATCAAGCACTTCCTTGCTGACCACGCCGTGCACGCTCCGGTAGAGGCCGGTCATCATGGACATGTGCGACGGGGGGGTGGAGGTTGACGCCGCGCACATGTTTTCAAAGAGGACCCCCTCTCCCGCCAGCCGGTCGATAAACGGGGTGGTCGCCCTGGCGTTCCCGTAGCAGCCCATGCTCTGCGCGCGAAGGGTATCAAGGGAGATGAGAATCACATTGGGACGCTCCGGGGAGGAGGGCTCAAACGTTTGCCGAAGGGCGGCCCGGGAATGGTAGATGAACTCCTGCTTTTTGGCCTTCCGGGTTCCATACAGGAAGAGGTTGATTTCCCACCGGTATCTGCGGGCCAGGGAAGCGGCGGCGGTGAACAGGGCGGCTCCCAGCAGGATGCCGATTGCGGTGAAGACCAACATGCGTCGTGGCGGTTTCTTCATGGCAATGCCGGTTGCATGGGGTGCGCAGTCGGATGCACGGCGCGCCGTGGGGGGCAGGTCATTTATTTTTTAGTAGCAAACGCGCATCCTTTATTCTATAACCGTAGTCGGCAACGTCACTCGCCTGCATGTGCATATCATGTTCCGCCTCGTGGTGCAACAGGGATTTGTTGTGTTCTCACACCCCTTCGGGAAACGATGATGGGGACTTCCAAAACAGCAGCGATCATCTTACTGGGTGCGGTCATCTGGTGCGCGGGGAATTACCTCATTGTCGACAACTGGAATTCCACGGCTGACGATTTCGCTCCCCTCTATATAGCGGCCCGGCTGCTGGCGGACGGCCAACCCGGCTCCCTCTATGACCATCACCCGCACCTGTTCGACATTGTCCCTCCGGGAGCATTTGCCGATACCGCACGGGCGATCGGCTTTGCCGGATTTTTGCATCCCTACGTGCACATGCCCCTGGCGGCGTTCCTGCTCCGCCCCCTGCTCTCCATCCCCTATGCGGGGGCCGCGCGCCTGCTGCTGCTGCTGAATGTGCTCGCCCTGGCGGTGTCGCTCCTGTTCATGGTGAAGCTCTGCTGCGGCCGATCCCGGCTGCTCTGCTTCGGGCTTGCCGGCCTGGCGGCCATCTACTATTACCCCCTTCGCTATAGCCTGAGCCTGGGCCAGACCACGCCGCTGGTGTTCCTGGGCGTCGTCGTGCTGTATTGCCTGGCGGAGGCAGGGCATGAGCGATGGGCAGGGGCGGTTCTGGGCGGCATCATCAGCCTGAAGATCACCCCGCTGCTGCTCGTGATCTTTTTCGTGGTGAAACGAAGGTGGACGACGCTGCGATCCTGTGCGGTCACCCTGCTGCTGATCGGCCTTGCCGGCCTGGCCGCGACGGGATGGGAAAGCCACCGGGTCTTCCTGGAGAACGTGTCCCGGCTTTCCGGCATGAGCCTGGCAAGCTGGAACAACCAATCGCTCGACGGGTTCCTGCTGCGCCTGGTGCATGACCGTTCATATGTGTCGAGCTGGCGTCTCCTGACCCTGCCGCCGGGGATGCGGATGCTGAGTTGGGGCACGGGTGCGCTGCTGGCCATGCTCTGGTGCATGCTGATGCGGCGTCCGGCGCCGAGGCGGGGCGACGCCGGAGATCTTCTCGATTTTTCATTCACCCTTGTACTGATGGTGCTGCTGCCGCCCCTTTCCTGGTCCCATTATTATGTCGTGCTGCTGTTCCCCTACGGCGCCGTGGCGCGCGAGCTGATCCGCCGCACCTCCATGCCCTTTCGGGGTCTGCTCGCGGCGGCGGCGGTCATCTCCTATCTCTGCGTAAGTCTTCCCCCGACCTATCTGGGGGTAACCGCGCCGGTCAGCTATTTCAGTTTCTTGGGCAGCCTGCCGTTCCTGGTACGGCTGCCGCTTATCCTCAAAAGCTCCCTCGCTTGCTGGGGAGCGGCGCTGCTCCTGGCGGTCATTGCGCTTGCGAGAGTGCTTGCGGGGAGAGCGCCAGCGCAGGACAGCGGAGCGAGCACCGAAGCGGCGGGGGAACTAACCGCTTGACAAAGCAATTGCCTTCACGCTATAAACTCAACCCGCAATAGCGGATGCGCGCACATGACACACTCCAATGAGGTTTCTGCGATGAGCACTGATGCGGACACAAGGAAAACGGCTCTCCGGTTGCTGGTGGTTTCGTTTATTACCCTGTTTCTTGAACTCATGATCATCCGGTGGGTTCCCGCCAGCATCAGGCTGATAGCCTACTACGCCAACCTCATGCTCATCAGTTCATTCCTGGGCATCGGCATCGGGGCGTTGTTGCAGGAGAAACGGCTGAATCTGTTCCGGCTGTTCCCCCTCATCATGCTCATCGATGTGGTCTTTTTGCTCATTTGCCGAAAGATAACCCTGCCCGGGTTCTCCCTCGAATACCGCTTTTTGTCGGTGTCCCCCACGGTTGCCAATTTTTCGGTGGTCATCGGCATTTTCATCTTAAACACGCTGGTGTTTGTTCCTCTGGGTGAAAAGATCGGGCAATTGTTTAATATGCTGCCGCCCCTGCGCGCGTATGCCTGGGATCTGGGCGGCAGCCTGATGGGAACGGTGGCGTTCGGCCTCTTTTCCCTCATGTTTTTTTCCCCGTCGCTGGGAATACTGGTGATCGTGGTTGTCTATATGTTCCTGATCCCGTCCCGCCAGCGCTGGGAGGCAATGGCGCCGCTTCTGGTGTCTCTGGTGTGCATCTACCTGTCAACCGCTTCCGGGGCGATATGGTCTCCATACTACTATGTGACCATTGATGAGGTGGGCAAGGCCAAAAACATCCGGATCCAGGATGTGCCGGAGAATATCCTCACCATGGTTGATCCCCCGGTCTACCTGGTCAGGGTCAACCAGGATTTTCTGCAGCTCCATCGGACCATCAATATCGACCGCTATACCGCGGGCACGGAAAAATACAAGTATGCCCTGAAGGATTACAATCTCCATTCACTTCCCCAGGCGCTGAGGCCTTCTCCGGAGAATGTCCTGGTGGTCGGGGCGGGGGGCGGCAATGACGTTGAAGCGGCGCTCCTGGCCGGGGCAAAGCGGGTTGATGCGGTTGAAATCGATCCGGTGCTGGTAAAAATCGCCAAACGCATTAATGCGAGCGGCGTCTATTTCGATCCCCGGGTCAACATGGTAATCAATGATGCCCGGGCCTTCTTCGTCAATGCCCGGCCCATGTATGACCAGGTCATTTTCGGCTATCTCGACTCTCAGGCGCTCTTCAGCTCCAAGAGCACCATTCGCCTGGATGGTTTTGTCTATACGGTGGAGAGCTTTCGGAAAGCCTACCAGCTGCTGAAGGAAGACGGGCTTCTGTCCGTGTCATTTGCGGCGGGGAATGACTGGATTATCAAAAAGCTCAGCCTGATGCTGAAAGAGGCGACCGGAAAGATGCCGGTGATCTATACGCTGGGCGGCACCATTGAGGCCGACAGCGGACCGGTCAAATTGTATGTGTCGAGGGGCCGGATCGATCCTCCTGCCGAGCAGGGGTATTTCAAGCGGGTTGCCCTGCCGCCGTCACTGGAGGAAAGGGGCGGTTTGTCCCTGGCGACGGACGACTGGCCGTTCCTCTATCTCAAGGCGCAAGGGTTTCCGCGCGACTACCTGGCGGTCATCATCGTGCTGCTGGCCATTGCGTCGCTTGCCGTTTTCCGGGCGGCGCGCATAGAGTGGCGGATGCCGCAAACCCACTTTTTCTTTCTCGGCGCCGGGTTTTTACTCCTGGAAACCAAGAGCATCACCGACTGCTCGCTTTATTTCGGCACCACCTGGTTTGTCACCATGCTGGTTATCACCGGGATACTGCTGATGGTGCTCGGCGCCAATCTGATTACCATGCATTTTCTGCGTTCATTCAGACACTATTTTTATCTTCCCCTGCTGGCTTCGATGGCGCTGCTGTACGTAACCCCCAGCGATGCGGTCCTGGGACTTTCTTTTACCGGGAGACTGGCGTGGGTGCTGGTCATGGTGCCGCTGCCCATCTTTTTCGCCGGCCTCATTTTTTCCACCACGTTTCGCGAGACCACCAACGCCTCCTCGGCGTTCGGCGCCAACCTGATCGGCGCCACCATCGGGGGATTTGCCGAATACTTATGCATGATATTCGGGTTGCAGAAACTGTCGCTGCTGGTCATAGCGGCCTACCTGGCCAGCATGGGGGTGATGGTTTTAATCAGGCGCGGAGGTCAGGCGCAGCGGTAATCAACCGCCCGCCGTCTCCCGGCCCCGGCGCCGTTCAATGATCCCGCATCATTACCACGCTTCCCCCGAGCGGTCCCAGAAAAAATTGCATCGGTAGAAACGCCTTCCCGGGTATGCCTGCATCAGCTCAACATTCCTCTCCTTTAAATCCAGGGCGTAGACAACCCCGTCGTTCAAATCCGGCGAATTGAACTGGAATCCCGAGCCGTAGTAGATGAGCCGGGGTTCCGGCGTGTCGGGGGGGTGCCAGCAGTCCATGAAAACAACGGCGTTGGCTATGCCCTGTTGCCGGACCGCGGCGCGGACCTTGTCGGTGACCCACCAGTAATCACGGGAATACCGGTGAACCAGCCCGGGGACGGACCATGCGACGCTGTAGATAATGCAGACGGCAAGCGCGAGGTACAGCGCGGCGGTCGCCCTCCCCTTGCCGAAACCCTTCTCTTCCAGCCATCGGGGCAATGCCACCAGGCAGCGCGCGCTCAGCATGATGAGAAAGGGGATGAGGCAGTAATAGAAGCGCGGTCCGAAGATAAGGTCCTGATGATAATAAAAAAAATAGCCGCCGGCAAGCAGCGCTGATGCCGCCAACCCCAGATAGTCCCAGGTGATGAGCCGGAATGATGAGAAGAGAACCATGTAGGCGAGGATGAAGATAAGCAGGAGCGACGGCAGGGGCCACTCGAAGAGATAGTGGTTAAGGCCGATCAGGTTGTTGCTGGTGTTAATGATTCCTCCCTTCAGGGTGTGGGGCGGCCCGCCCTGGGCGCTTCCTAAAAATCCCATGGTGGCATATTTTTTTGCATAGCCGAAGACCAGCGGGTTCCCGTTGGTACACTGGTTATACAACAGGAGCAGCAGCACCATCGCCAGCAGTCCGGACAGAAAGGCCGCCACATGCCCCGGGGGCACCTTCCGGTTTATGGCGCGCGCCATTAGGTGGGCGATGAACGGGAGGCTGATGGCAAAGGCGTCGAGGGGGCGTATGGTCATGGCGTAGCCAAGCGCGAGGCCTGCAATCAGCGCCTGCGCCGGGAGCCGGGACGCAAGGCTGCGCTGCAGAAAGTAGAGAAACAGGAGCAGGAAGAGCAGGGCCGAGGTGTGGTTCATGTGGCTGGCGGACATGAAGAGAAAGAAGGGGGAAGCGAGCAGCAGCAGCGACGCCAGCCAGGTCGTTGCCCGGTCCTGATAGGTGTTCTTGACCAGGAGATAAAAAAGGGCGAGTGAACCGGTCCCGGCAAGGGGGCCGATCAGCCACGGCGCCCCGCACCGCAGTCCGAGCAGAAGCAGCAGGGCGTGGCCGGGCGGGTACTGGGAATACCACCTGCCGTCGTTAATGACGTGCAGATAGTTGAAGAAATCCTTGTGCGCAGGGGATGGGAGAAAGAGGTGCCCGGTCATGAATATTTTTGCCTGAAAGAGCTGGGCGATGCTGTCGCAGACATGGGGAATGCCATCCAGTACGGTGCGGGCGATGAGCACGGTCATGCAAAGGCAGAGGAGCAGCAGCAATCCGATAACATGCGCCTCTTTGCAGCGGAAGAGGAACGACTGCAGCTTTGCGGCAACCCGCATCATGCCGGAGGGGATTTCCTGAAAGCAATACCGGCAGTAACAAAGCGCGCCAAGGGTGCTGAGCAGCAGCAGCAGCGCGTCAACCGGCGAGTACTCGAGAAATGAATCGGGGGAGCGGATGAAGCTGAGTTGCGCCCAGCGCAAAGGGACGATGCTGAAAAGAAAGACCAGGATCAGCAGCGTCCACCGGGCGCATGTGTACAGGCGGGCGGTATCGCCGCGGCGGTACGCGCGGAGGAGCAGGAGGGGGAGCAGGATCAGCAGGGTCAGGGCCGTCGGCGCGCTCCACAGATAATCGGCGGCGAGCGCCAGCAGGGAACCGGCCTGCCCGATGAGGTTCTGGAAGAACGGCTGTTCGCGCAGCAGCAGCAGCGCCAGGGCCGCGCCAAAAAAAAGCACTGACCACGCCAGAGCGGCAGAGGACCTTCCCCGATACCGGGACCATCCCGTTTCAGGGGGAGGGGTGTGCCGGGGGCCTGCATGGAGGGATGAACGGTTCATGACCATCCGCAATCATATGCCGTGATGCAGCGTCCCGCAGGGCATGGGGCGGGCGCCTCAAGGGAACTGGTCGCCCGGGTGCTGCATTTATGGGCGCTGCGTGTCCGGCTGAAACAATTTGCAGCGGACCAGATTCATCGAGTGGCCGAGATACTTTGCCAGGGTGGCCAGGGTGTTGCAGCCGTACACGATGCTGTTTGAAAGATTGATCGACGAAGCCTCGTCAAAATACCGAACCGGCACCGGCACATCCCCGATTTTAAATCCGAAGTACACCGCCTGGGCGAGAAACTCTGAATCAAAGACGAACCCGTCGGAATTGTTGTGATAGGGGATGGTCTCCAGCACCTTTCTCGTGTATGCCCGGTAACCGCTGTGAAAATCGGCGACGTTTTGCCCGAGCACGATGTTTTCGATGAAGGTCAGCAGGCGGTTGCTGAAGTACTTGTATTTGGGCATGCCGCAGGCCAGGGTTTCCCGCCGGGTCCTGATGCGCGAGCCCAGGATGACATCACAGATGCCCTTTTCCAGAAAGCCGGTAATATAGGGGATAAGCCTGCTGTCATACTGGTAGTCGGGGTGAATCATTACCACGATATCCGGCTTTCGCTTCAATGCCTCGTCATAGCAGGTTTTCTGGTTCGCCCCGTAGCCGCGATTGTTGGTATGCACGATGACCGTCAGGCCGAGCCTGCGGGCAATCTCCACCGTCCCATCCGTGCTTGCGTCATCAACCAGAATAATCTCATCGACCACATCCGGCGGTATGTCGCGATAGGTTTTTTCCAGGGTTTCC
>CAZWCD010000012.1:0-1266 GCA_964632275.1 uncultured Thermodesulfobacteriota bacterium | reverse complement strand
GGGCAGCCATGTATATTTATAATTTCTATGTTTCATTCGGCTTCTTTTGGAAGATTTTCATTGTACTGGCCGTGTCCATCCTTTCGGGACTGATCCTGTCCATCGCCTATCAGATGGGAAACCGGGAGAGCCGGCAGTCATCGCAGCCGTACAGCTGGTTCGTCCTGATCATGCCCTCGTTGATCGCCATCATTATTTTCCTGGTCAGCGACAATTTTCTGCGGGCGGTCTATCTGCTGGGGGCAACTACCCTGATCCGCTTCCGCAACCCGGTGAAGAACCCCCTTACCACCATATTCGTGCTGGCTACGGTGGGGACGGGCGCATGCGTCGGTTTCGGCCTGTACACCGGATCGATTGCGCTTGCGCTGGCGTGCCTGCTGATTATCCGGGTGAGCGGTTCATGGAGCATGGCCGGCAGCGGCGTCAGCCGGATCCTCTACCTCGACTGTCACGACACCCAGCAGCCGGAGGAGATACTGAAGACATTACAACAACAGATCACCCGATGGGCACCGCTCAGCCTTGAGGCCGCACCCGGCGGCGAGCGCCTCTATTATGCGTATACCGTGGAGCTGGCGAGGAAACACGAACCGGCCGCGATTATAGACGGCTTTCGAAGCGAGGGCATCCCGGCGCAGCTGGTTGAGCCCCGGGGCCTGGAGGAATTTTGAACGGACTGACGCTCTTTTTTCGTCCCCGCTATGAGTTGAAATACATCATTTCCCCGGAGGTTGCGCATGCCATTGAGGGAAAGCTCATCGGCCATTGCGAGCATGACCGCCACGGTGACGCGGGCAGCTACATAAACCAGACCCTCTACTTTGATTCCCCTGCGCTTGACTTTTATTTTCAGAAGATCGAGGGGGTCAAGCTGAGGAGAAAAGTGAGGATACGCCGGCACGGCGATGCCGGCCCCTGGGAACGGGCCTTTGTCGAAATCAAGCGCCGGAACGGCCAGTATATCGAAAAGTCGCGGTTCTCCCTGTCAGCGCAGCTGCTTCCCTTCATGTTTGATGCATCGCAGCGGGCCGGCATTCTGGAGGCCCTCACCCCGGCGGAGATGCCGGTCTACCACGAGGTGAGCGCGCTCTCCCGGCTGATGCATCTGCGGCCGGTCATTTTCATCCGCTATCAGCGAAAGGCCTTCTGGGCAACCGGGGACGAGCGGTTGCGCATCACCTTTGACTCGGAGATCGGCTACGACGTGATCAACCACGATTGCCGGCTGCCGCTGCATAATATCCAGCCCATGCTCGATGCTGA
>CAZWCD010000011.1:20600-34894 GCA_964632275.1 uncultured Thermodesulfobacteriota bacterium | reverse complement strand
CGTTGTGGATGCCACTCACCTGAGAGGGTGATAGCCCTGCCTCCCCGCACCAGATGCCGCCCCCCCGCGTTTTCAATGATGGCCCTGGCCCGTGCCACATACTCGGCATAAAGCTCCCGGTTTACGACGTCGATGTCAAGTATCAGATAGGCGGACATGAGCGGCTCCTTGTGCGTCTTTTTGATAATCGATGCGGCGATCGTGCGCAATTAACAACGCCGTCACCCCCTTTGGTGAGACGTTTATGACAGGTGCCATCAGGACGATGCGGTTGGCTGGACAACCCTTCCCATAAAGAGGATGCTTCCCGAAGGCTTGTGGCGGATCAGGAAAAGAAAGGGGTGATCTGCCCGAAAGAGCGGCGGGGGCGCGGGCGCCGCGGTGAGGCGCATGGCCACGCCGGTTGCCGCGGCCGCCTCGGTGCCCTCCTCATTGACCTCAACGAATGCCTTGTGCACCACCGCGCTGATAAAAAGATCCCTGCCGCCGGTCATGCCGGTAAAGTCCGCCGTCTCGCTGAACGCCTCCGGCATGCCCATGGCGCCAAGGGTTTTGGCAAGCTCAAACTCAGCGTCCATGGTAAATTTTGGCATGCAAACCCGCACCTCGCGTTGCCTGATGCCGTCCAGCCGGGCGGTGAGTTCCTCAGCGGTCAGCATGTCTTCGAGTCCCTTGAGGCCGTCAACTGTCCGGGGGAGAAGAACGACCATGGAGAGGCTGTCGCCGGCGTAGGGCATTTCAAGCGCCTGAAGCGTTTCATCCTCCAGGTAGCCGAATTCATCCTGCCCGTTCATCAGAGGCGACATGACCGCCGTGCCGGTTTCAATCCAGAACTGCTCCTCTTTGGTCCGGTCCGGTTTGAAACGGTGCGCCCAGCTGCCCTTAAAGTATATGGCATTGGTCAAAACCAGGCGGGTTAATGAATCCAGCACCCCTGGCTTGATTAATTCCTGTATTTTGTTTTTGGTTTTTTCCTCCACCCATGCGTTGATGGTGCGGCGCGCCTTTTCAGTGTCATTTTTAAAATCAACCATTTTCAATGCTGCCTCATAATACCGACCGGTCAGGTCGGTAAATGTTTCCAGCAATGAAAAGTTTTTCTCCACCCACAGGGCATTGGCAATGTTCAGCTCAAGCGCACCTTTTCCCTGCTCCTGCATCAGCTGCGACTGTAGGGATGCGCATGCCGGATGAAGCTTCTGCACGTCCGGCATAAAGTGCAGCGTTTCTGCCATCTTCTGTTTGGTAGCGCCGCCGGCGCCGGCGTAGGTCATGGCCAGGGCGGTGGATATGCTGTGGGGAGAGAAAAAAAGGTTTCCCTCCGCAGCCCGCAGCCGGCGGTACAGGTCAAGCGCAAACCGCGTATTTCCCGCGACCACCGCAGCGGTATCAGCCGGGCTCACCGGTTCGGCGGGCTTGCCGGGGAAGGATGCAGCTGCAGCAACAACCAGTGTCAGCGGCAGTAACAAAAGGTAGCACGTTTTCATGGCAGTTCTCCCGAGGAAGAGATATGGGCGTAAATCCGAAGCACGTAATCCGAAACAATGTCAAAATCCACATATCAAATGTTCCAAACCCTGCATACCGCTTCAGTGCAAAACCTTCGCTTTTGGTAGTAGCAAATGCATGTGCGACATAGTCGCGGCTGGAATCCGCTCCTGCCGGCCGGTTACTGTTTGTCTCCTATTGGAATTTTGGTCATTTGAATTTGTTTCGAATTTCTGATTTCGTGCTTCGGATTTATCAAGGCCGTCAGTGAGTGCGGCTGTGATGATACCACCGGCGGATGACAAACTGCTTCTGCCCTGCCGGCATTGCGGAGTCATAGCGGTTGACCGGCACCCGGTCCTGCATGATCTCGCCCAGCACTTCCCCGATCTTCCGGATTCGGACGCCGCCCTGGTTGCCGGGCTGGGTTGCATCGTAATCAAGTCTGCTTTCGATGACCCGGTATCGATCGAGAACAATGATCACGTGTCCCGGCCAGACAATGATGTCCAACGGCTCAACCGCCGCAATGATCTGCGGGACGGACAGATGGGCGATGGGGACCGGTTCCCCGAAGGTGGTAAGGGCGCTGGTATTCCTTGGCGTAAAGCCGCCGGTTGCCTGGTAGAGCAGTCCGGAGCAGTCCAGCCCCCGCAGTGTCCACCGGTTGCGTTCCTCCCGGGTGAGGGTGGCGGGGGGAGGATAGACGTCGAGCATCTGCGGTATGCCTTCCCTCAGGTTGCCGCCCCAGAGATAGTCGCTGCCTTCCGATCCACTCAGGGCAGCGATGATGACTCTTTTGCCCGGGAGGTGCTTCATCCGGTCGCGAGGCTTCTCCACGCTTGTTTTGACAAATCGGCTGTCGATGTAATAGCCTCCCGCTGCGGGATAGGGGTACTCATCGGTCGCTACCCGGTAAATGTCGCCCGCGCCCCGGCTGATCACCGCCTCCACGGTAAATACCGTATCCGGCAGGGCGATAAACTCCAGCGCCCGCATGGGTTCGGCCGAAGCGGGCTGGTCCGTCTTCACCGCGCCAGAGCTGAAGACGGAAGTGAACTCCGGCGTGTTCAGCACCGGTGTGGGCAGTATGGCTTGGGCATAGCGAACGGACGGCTGCAGCATCTGCTGTCCCGCACTGTCGACCGTGAAGCAGAGGACAAAAAGAAAAGAAAGAAGAGAGGCTTTCATCGCTACCGGTATCCGCTTCGTTCCTGCGGCAGATGGCTGCGCATGCGGCATGGGTGGGGCGTCGCGCCTGCGCGCCGTCAGGCTATATGCCGATATTCGAGAGCATGACGCATATGCGGTTAACCGTTCCTACCAGGGTGGGATGGGACGTTTCAAATCCCTTGACCGATGACGCCAGGCCTTCCAGGGATAACTGTACCAGGTGGGGGTTCTTATCCTGGCGCAGGGTCTCATGGGTGGAGACGGTGGCAAATCCCAGAATGCTTTCCGCCTCCTCGCGGCAGGTTTTGGACAGCTCTTCGACCTCGGTTTTGAGCGTTGCAAGCAGCGTGAGCAGCTCTGCCCGGTTGCCGTGCTCCATCGAATTAAGCTGTCGGACCTTTTCCTCCAGGGCGGCGATGGTTTTTTTTATCATATCCCTACTCCCGTTGCTTTTGGTTACAAACGGATTTCCGGCAGCAGCTGCATTCGTCGGATGCTTTTAACTGACACCCTTAAGCCGCGCGATTTTACCCTCAATCAGGAGAATGTGTTTGTGCTCTTCATCGCGCAGCTGCTCCAGCAGCTCCTGGATCACCGTTACCGTGGAGCCGCCGATGAGCTGATTGTAAAAGGTGTAGGCTTCCCGTTCCTTTGTCAGGGCAGCGGTGAGGATGTCTATGGGTGTTCCCGCAGTGCGGTTTTTTGATCGCATCGTGACGGCTCGGCTGGTAAGGGGTTGATGGTGTGAAATCCTATCCCGCGCTGCGGAACGCGGCGCTGATGATCGTCTGCGCCTCCTCCTGGATGCGCCGCAAATGGTCTTCGCCCCTGAAGCTTTCCGCGTACAATTTGTACACGTCTTCAGTCCCCGAGGGCCGCGCCGCGAACCAGCCGTGCTCGGTGATCACCTTGATGCCGCCGATGGCGGCGCCGTTGCCCGGGGCCTCGGTCAGGATGGCGGTGATTGCGTCTCCGGCAAGGGCGGAAGCGGTGATGTCCCGGGGTGATAGACGCTGCAGCGCCGCCTTGAGCGCCGTGGTTGCCGGCGCGTCGATCCTCTCATACCGTGGGTCGCCGAACCGCCCGGTGAGCATCGCATACAGTTCGCCGGGGTCGCGTCCGGTCCGGGCGGTCATTTCCGCCGCCAGCAGGTCCATGATGAAGCCGTCCTTGTCGGTGGTCCAGACAGCGCCGTCCCTGCGGACAAAGGAGGCGCCGGAACTTTCTTCTCCGCCGAAGGCGTATGATCCATCATGCAGGCCGTCGACAAACCACTTGAATCCCACCGGGACCTCGCACACCTTTCTTCCTACTGCGCCGGCAACCCGGTCGATCATGGAGCTGCTCACCAGGGTTTTTCCGATCGCCGCATCTTCCCGCCACCCCGGCCGGTTCTGAAAGAGATACCAGATGGCAGCCGCGAGGTAATGGTTGGGGTTGAGCAGGCCCCGGCTCCGGGTAACGATGCCATGCCGATCATAGTCGGGATCGTTGCCGAAGGCAATATCGTAGTTGTCACGGAGCTTGATCAAGCCGGCCATGGCGTAGGGGGAGGAACAATCCATCCGGATTTTTCCGTCTTTATCCACGGTCATAAAGCTGAAGGTGGGGTCGACCGTTCCGTTGAACAGATCAATGGTTAAACGGTAGCGCTCGGCGAGCGGCGCCCAGAATGCAAGGCCGGAGCCTCCCAGGGCATCGGCGCCCATCTTCAACCCCGCGGCCTGAATGGCCTCCAGGTCGACGCAGTGCGCAAGATCTTCTATGTAGGGGGTGATGTAATCATGGTCATGGGTTGTTCCCGCGCGCAGGGCCTGCGCCAGCGGCATCCTTCGCACCTCTTTATTGCTGCCGGCCAGGAGTTCATTGGCCTTTCGCTCAATCCAGCCGGTTGTGCCGGTATCGGCGGGACCGCCGTGCGGCGGGTTGTATTTGAATCCGCCGTCATCCGGTCCATTGTGCGAGGGGGTGATGACGATCCCGTCCGCCGGGTTGGTTCTCCCTCCCCGGTTGTAGGTGAGAATTGCATGGGAAATGACCGGGGTGGGGGTGTAGCCGGCATCTTTGTGCACCATCACCTCTATGCCGTGGGCGGCAAGCACTTCCAGGGCGGTGGCGTGGGCGGGTTCGGAGAGGGCGTGGGTGTCCTTGCCCAGGAACAGGGGGCCGGTTATGCCGTGGGCCCTGCGATAGAGGCAGATGGCCCCGGTTATGGCGACGATGTGATCCTCGTTGAAGCTGTCTTTGAGCGAGGAGCCCCGGTGCCCGGAGGTGCCGAATGCCACCTGCCGGCTTTTGTCCCGCGCATCCGGGTGGCGGGTGTAGTATGCGCTCACCAGCTGCGGGATATTGGTAAGCATTGACCGGGGAACCGGTTTGCCTGCGAGGGGATGAGGCTGCATGTGCTCCGCCGATTTCTGAGAAAATGCCGTTGCCGACATGGCTATTTACTCTTCTGCACCTCTTTTTTGATGCGCTGGACATGTCCGCGGCCCATCGCCTTGACTTCGCATCCCAGCTCGAAGTAGCGGCGGATGGCGGAATCGGGAAGTATGCCGAAGCAGTCGACGACCGCGATCGGACGTCCCGCCCACCGCACCACGTCATCGGGACTGAGGGAGAGATAGGCGGCGTGGGGAACGGCAAAGATGACCGCCTCAACTCCCTCGAGCGCCTTGGGCAAATCCTTGAGCACGCGGATGTTCGCCAGGGCATCCTGGCTTCTGAAGAAGCGCTTCCAGGAATGGGTGGGAGAGGGGTAGCTGTCCTGGTGTTCCAGCTCATACCAGTGGTCGACATAGGGATCGTGCACCCGCATCTCCGCCCCCATTTCAGTGAGCTTGCGCACCACCAGCTCGCTCCCGCTGTAGCGGGTGTCGCCCACGTCCTGCCGGTAGCTGGCGCCGCAGACGAGCACCTCCGCGCCGGCAATGTAGCGGTCCATGTTGCGCAGCGCGTCGCGGGTGAGCTCGGCCGCGTGGAGCGCCCGGGTGTCGTTGATGTCAATCACCGCGGGGGTGATTTTGAAGACGCTCTCGCCGTCCTCAAATCCCAGGATGTGGCGGTAGGCCCAGTAGCCGAGCCCGCCGTCCTTGGGCAGGCAGTAGCCGCCGATGCCGGGCCCGGGAAAGATGATGTTGCTGTGGGTGGGTCGCATTTTAATGGCGTTGATCACCTTGATCAGGTCGACGCCGTTGCGCTCGGCGAAAAGGCTCCACTCATTGAGAAAGGCCAGGATGGTGGCGCGGTAGGAATTCTCCACGATCTTGGTGGTCTCCGATTCGATGGGCCGGTCCATGATGGTGAGCGGATAGTCGCGGGTGTTGAGCACTTCACGGAGAAAGGTTTCCACCCGCGTCCGCGCTTCCGGGGTGCAGCCGGCGCACACCCGCCAGAAATCACGAATGCTGGCCACGTATTCCCTGCCCGGCATGACCCGCTCGAAGCTGTGGGCGAGCAGCGGCTCCGCCTCAATGCCGCGCTGCGCGAAGGACTTCTTGAGAATCGGCCAGGCGACGAACTCGGTGGTGCCCGGCGCGACGGTGGTCTCGATCAGCACCAGGCAGGAGGGCGGGATGGTCCGGCCGATGGTGCGCATGGTTTCCTCAAGCGCGGCCATTTCCGTCTCTCCCGTGCGCATGTCGCCCAGGTCGTGCTTGGTATAATCGCACTGCACGTCCACCACCACGCAGTCGGCAAGCGCGAGGCATTCGCTGGTGTAGGTGGCCATCAGGGTTTTTTTCTCCGCCACGCAGCGCCTGATGATGGCGTCAACCTCGGGGTCCTCCGCGGTGACCGGTGACTCCCCCCGGTTGAGCAGCGGGATTTTCCAGTAGCTTCGGGTGCTCGGCCGCTGGCACCCGATGACGAACTTGCTGTTGCGGCCCTGCGCGTCTTTGGTGTCGGCAATGATGGCCGCCATCACCGCGCCGACAAATCCCACGCCCATTACCACCACGATTTCCTTGCCCTCAGACCGCGCCCGATCCGCCAGCGCCTTCACCCGTGTGAACTCGGCGGCGCAGTCCTGCGGCTGCGGCAGGGGGAATTGCTCTCCGCCGGGGCTTGTCGAGCAGGGGGTGCCTGCATCATTTTTCTTGGTATCGGTCTTGCCAGGTGCCATGAAGTCACTACTCCTTTTGTTGTATGCCATTGGTATGCATTGCTGTTGTTCAACCGCCTGCTAGGTGAGCGGACCCTTGATCAGCCGTATGTCATCAATCCAGACCGTGCCCGTCCCATTGACCACCAGGTTCAGTTTTATTTCGTCCGGATCCTCGCCTTTCTTGAGAAAAAAAGGGGTTTCCTGTGATGACCACTCAACAGTTCCCGAGAGGGGGGCCTGCAGCGCTCGCGAGAAAAACTCTCCCTTTCCGGGAAAGCGGCACCACATTTCCAGGTACGCCTGCCCCTTCACATTTTCGCAGCGGAGCCGGGCCTGATAAATCAGCCGGGCATCGTCGACGGGGATGTCGCCGGTCTCATACAGGCGCATGGTGATCGGAGCGGCGGCAGTCACCCGGAGCGAACCATTCCCGTCGCTCGATATGGCCGGGTCAAGCTCGACCCCGGACCGGCTGATCACACCTTCCAGGCTGTCCAGCGGATAGTGCCGTAGTTCCACCGTTTGGTTGCGCTGCGCCGGGCATGCGGCAAATAGCAGCACTGAACACCATAGCGTGCACCAGCTGATGGTACGCCGATCCATAACGTCCCTCCTTTTCGGTTATCAGATGTTCGTGTCCTTGCGTTTTCCCCCGCGGTAGCTGAAGAATGCCCCAAGGATGAAGCCGAAAACCGCCCCCAGCAGCAGGGTCAAGCCGATGAGAATGATCTGGGACATGGAAAGCTCCCAGAACAAAATCTTCACCACCACCACCTGGGTGTTCTGGATCAGGATGACCAGCAGCAGGATGACCGCTGCGGCTGCGATGATCAGCTTTGGTTTCATGCCGGTGAACCCCGTCATTGGTTATGTGCACTCAGCGATGCACGGATAGATAATTGTATACCACAATCGCCGGTAATGAAAAGTCAAAAAAGAGCGAACCGTCCCTTTTCATCACCATGCGGCGGCTGCCCTCCGGGTTTGTGTTTTGCAAATGCGATTTTTATGGTAGGATGGCGTTGCAGGACCGGTGTGCGCGCATGTCCTGCGGGATGGAGCGGATGCCATGGTGGTACTGGGGAAGATCAAAAAGACCATACAAAAATACCGCATGCTGGAGCCGGGAGACGGCGTGGTGGTCGGCGTGTCCGGCGGCCCGGACTCGGTCATGCTCTGCCATGTCCTGCACCGGCTGCGCGACCGCTGTGGGCTGAGTCTCACCGTGGCCCACCTCAATCACGGGATCAGGGGCGCCGAGGCCGCGCGGGACGCGCGGTTTGTGGAACGCCTTGCCCGCGGGCTGGGACTTCCCTACGTGGTGCAGGAGCAGGATGTTCCGGCCTATTGCCGGGAGCGGTCGCGCTCGCTGCAGGAAGCGGCCCGGGAAGTGCGCTACCGCTTCCTGGAAGCGGTGCGGGTGAATGCGGGGGCGGTGAAGATTGCCCTGGGCCACAATGCCGACGACCAGGCGGAAACGGTCATGCTCTGGCTGCTGCGGGGGGCGGGGCTCAAGGGGCTGGGCGGCATGCCTCCGGTGCGCAGCGGAATCATCATACGGCCGCTGATTGAAACCACCCGGGAGGAGATTGAAACCTACCTCAGGGCGAAGGGGATTGCCTTTGTCAGGGACAGCTCCAACCGGAAGGATGCGTATGTACGAAACCGGCTGCGCCGCCAGGTGTTTCCCCTGTTAAAGAAGCATTTCAACCCGCAACTGGTCAAAAGCCTGGTGTCAACCGCTTCAATAATCAGCATGGAAAACGAATACTTGGAAGCAGTAGCTCATAATAAACTTACATCAATTGTTGCATCAAAAACCGCTGCCTCGGCGGTTATTGACTGCACCCGTTTTACGGGCCTGCCCCCGGTGCTGCGGCTGAGGTGCCTGCGGTCGATCCTGGAGGAGATCAGGGGAGATCTGCTGGGCATCGGCGCCGAGCACCTGTACGCGCTGGCCGCGGTTATGACCGGCGGCGAGCCGCATAAAGCCCTCAAGCTGCCGGGCGGATTGCGCGCCGAACGGTCATACCGCTTCCTCACCCTCACCACCCGGCCGGCCGCGGCGCCTGCCGCCTTCAGCCATCAGTTTGCCTCGCTGCCGGCGCAGGCGGTGATTGCGGAAATTGGGAAGCGGCTGCTTTTTACCCTGGTACCGGTATGCCGCGGCGTCCCCCCGGATCGGAGGCCCTGGGTTGCCTGCCTGGATGCCGGGAAGGCGGTTATGCCGCTCACCATTCGCAGTGTGCGGCCGGGCGATGCAATGCATCCGCTGGGCATGGAAGGGCGGAAGAAGGTGCAGGACATATTCACTGATGCGAAAGTGCCCCGCGACGAGCGCAGGCGCATTCCTCTGGTGTGGTTCGGTGATGAGCTGGCATGGATCGGCGGCATGAGGATCAGTCACCGCCTGCGGGTCACCGGGAAAACCAAAACG
Organism: uncultured Thermodesulfobacteriota bacterium; assembly: GCA_964632275.1. Classification (GTDB taxonomy): domain Bacteria; phylum Desulfobacterota; class WTBG01; order WTBG01; family WTBG01; genus CAZWCD01. The sequence goes on along the minus strand of CAZWCD010000011.1, from coordinate 25,691 downwards.
GTGCTCCGCATTGAAATGGCGCCGCACCGGGATTCAGGATAAAAGATTTGATGATTGGGGCTGTTTATGCTAGACTTCTTCGTCGAACGCTGCAATGGCATGGGCAACCGCCGGCAGCTATTCCCGGCGTGGTAACGACGCCGCTTACGCAACGAAACAGATCCTTTCCATTCCAAGAGGTGCGCATTGAACCGTTTTAATAAAAATATTGCCCTGTGGCTGGGGGTGGTGCTGGTTTTTGTGCTGCTGATCAACTTGTTCAGCCAGCCCCGGGTGAAGCGGGATGAGATTAATTTCTCCGAATTTCTGGACCTGGTGGCCAAGGGCGAGGTGAGCGAGGTGCTCATCCAGGGCAATGACGTTGAAGGCACGCTTTTGAACAGCCGGCGATTCAAGACCTACAACCCCGGCTATGCCAAGCTGGTTGAGGATCTCCGCCAGAAGGGCGTGATGATCACCGGCGAGGCGGAGCAACAATCGCCCTGGACCACCATCCTCATCAGCTGGTTTCCCATGATCATCATCATCGCCATCTGGATATTCCTGATGCGGCAGATGCAGACCGGCGGCGGCAAGGCCATGTCCTTCGGCAAGAGCCGGGCCAAGCTGCTCACCGAGCAGCAGCAGAAGGTCACCTTTGAGGATGTGGCCGGCATTGATGAGGCCAAGGAGGAACTGGAGGAAATCATCGAGTTCTTAAAGGATCCCAAAAAGTTTACCCTGCTCGGGGGCAGGATTCCCAAGGGAGTCATCCTGATGGGGGCGCCGGGCACGGGAAAGACCCTGCTGGCGCGGGCCATTGCCGGCGAGGCGGGGGTGCCCTTTTTCAGCATCAGCGGGTCCGACTTCGTGGAGATGTTTGTCGGCGTGGGGGCTTCGCGGGTGCGGGATTTGTTCATGCAGGGAAAAAAGAACGCGCCCTGCATCATCTTCATTGACGAGATCGACGCCGTGGGACGGCACCGCGGCGCGGGACTCGGGGGCGGGCATGATGAGCGCGAGCAGACTCTCAACCAGCTCCTGGTGGAGATGGACGGGTTTGAATCCAACGAAGGGGTCATCCTGATTGCCGCCACCAACCGGCCGGACGTGCTCGATCCCGCCCTGCTCCGCCCGGGCCGTTTTGACCGGCGGGTGGTTGTGCCCATTCCCGACATCAAGGGCCGCACCGGGATTTTAAAGGTGCATGCCAAGAACAAGCCGCTTGCCGACGACGTGGACCTGGAGACCATCGCCAAGAGCACGCCCGGCTTCTGCGGCGCCGATTTGTCGAACCTGGTGAACGAGGCCGCGCTGATGGCCGCCCGCAAGGAAAAAAAGAAGATCGACCGGTCGGACTTTGAGGTGGCCAAGGACAAGGTGCTCATGGGGGTGGAGCGCAAGAGCATGATCATCAGCCCCCAGGACAAGGAGAATACCGCCTACCACGAAATCGGCCATGTGCTGGTGGCCAAGCTCATTCCGGAAACCGATCCTATTCACAAGGTGACCATCGTCCCTCGCGGCTGGTCGCTCGGCCAGACCCACTACCTGCCCGACGAGAAGTACACCAAGCAGCGAAAATTCCTGCTGGCGGAGATTGCGGTGCTGCTGGGGGGGAGGGCGGCGGAGGAGATCATCAACAAGGACGTGAGTACCGGGGCGGGCAATGACCTGGAGCGGGCGACCGACCTGGCGCGCAAGATGGTCTGCGACTGGGGCATGAGCGACAAGCTCGGCCCGCTTACCTTCGGCAAGAAGGAGGAGCAGATCTTCCTGGGCCGGGAGATTGCCCAGCACCGCGACTACAGCGAGGAAACCGCCGAGCGGATCGACGAGGAGGTGCGGCGGATTATCCTGGAGAATTATGAGCGGGCCAGGCAGCTGCTGGTTGATAATATGGGTTTGCTCCACCGCCTCGCCAAGGAACTGCTGGAGCGGGAGGTGCTGGACAACAGCGAGATAGAGAAGATCATGCGGGAGTATAATCCCCTCGGCGACGACGTGCTGAAACCGGCCGGGGAGAGCGTCAGCTAGGCGCCCGGCGCATGCCTGCCCGGCAGCGCCCTCAGGCATCCGGCCATATCCGCCCCGGAAACGGGGTGTGCCGGTGCATCATCCCGGTGACGGTTCGACGGTCGCCGGTTTTTATCAGCTCGCGAGTATTAGGCAATGGGCGTCCCGACTATTCCGGGTGACGGACATCAGGCTGACGCCGCCGGACTGGTGCTGGAGTGCGGTAGCCACCGCCTTGATTTCAGCCGGCGGACCCACATCATGGGCATCCTCAATGTGACCCCCGACTCCTTTTCCGACGGCGGCAGATTTTTTGACCATGCCCGCGCGGTCGACCATGCCCGGCGCATGGCCGATGAAGGGGCGGACGTGATCGACATCGGCGGAGAGTCCACCCGGCCGGGCGCGGCCCCGGTTTCCCTGGAAGAGGAGCGCCGGCGGGTGCTGCCGGTGATCGAGCGGCTCTCCGGAGTGCTCCGCATACCGCTCTCCATCGACACCACCAAGGCGGCGGTTGCCGATGATGCGGTCGGGGCGGGCGCGGTCATCATCAACGATGTCAGCGCGCTGCGGGCGGACCCGGACATGGCGGCGCTTGCCGCCCGGCGCGGGGCGGCGGTGGTGCTCATGCACATGCGGGGAACCCCGCGCACCATGCAGCGCCAGGTCGCCTATGACGCGATGATAGACGAGATCCGCGACTTTTTCCGGGAGCGCATCGACTGCGCGCGCGCGGCGGGGATCGGCGAGCGACGCATGATGATTGACCCCGGGATCGGCTTCGGCAAGTCGGTGCCGGACGGTAATCTGACCCTGCTCCGGCGCCTTGGCTGCTTTGCATCGCTTCACAAGCCGGTGCTGGTCGGCCCCTCGCGCAAGGCCTTCATCGGCGCCGTGTTCGGCGCAGCCGCGGATGACCGCGAGGACGGCACCGCCGCCGCGGTGGCCATTGCCGTCGCCAACGGCGCGAGCATGGTGCGGGTGCACAACGTGGGAATGATGAAACGGGTGGCGGCCATGGCCGATGCCATAATGGCAGCCGTATGAGCCAAAGCACCGGCACGGCGCGCGCGGCCGGTATCGGTTAACCGGGGAGATGGCCTGTGCTGGAAATCCTTCGAAATCTGCGCCTCTGGGATATTATCGATATCCTCATTGTTGCCTATGTCATCTACCGCATCATCCTGCTGATCAAGGGGACGCGCGCGGTCCAGATGCTCATCGGGCTGGTGGTGGTGATCGGCCTCTACGGCGTATCCTATCGCATGGGCCTGTTCACCCTCCACTGGATCCTGAACAATTTTCTCGCATCCATCATTCTGGTGGTGGTGGTCATCTTTCAGGAGGATATCAGGCGGGCGCTCAGCCGCGTTGGCCGGAATCCCTTCATCGGGGGCAGCGTCGGGGGGCTGCAGGAAGTGGAGATGGTGGAGGAAGTGATTCGCGCCAGCACCGAACTGGTGGAGCGGAAGATGGGCGCGCTGATCGTCTTTGAACGCAAAACCGGGCTCAATAATTACATTGAGAAGGGCGTGCGCATTGACGCGGTGGTGCAGGAGGAAACCCTGGTCAGCATCTTCCTGCCCGGCTCTCCCCTGCATGACGGCGCGGTGATCATTCAGGAAGGGCGGATTGCGGCGGCGGGATGCATCCTGCCCCTGGACGCCTCCATCGAAATAAGCGGCACCTTCGGCACCCGGCACCGCTGCGGGCTGAGCCTGTGCAAGGAGACCGACGCGGTGGCGATCATCATTTCCGAAGAGCGGGGTACCATCGCCCTGGCCTTTGACGGCACCATGCGCCTGAACCTGAGCGAGCAGGTGCTCCGGGACACCCTGCTGAAGCTGCTCCCTTCCGGAAAATGGATGCTGAAACGGGTGTAGGGTATGGAAATACAGGTGCCGGCGGTCATACGCGATGCTTTTACCAGGAACCGGGCGATAAAGTTTTTTTCGCTGCTGCTGGCCATCACCCTCTGGTTTTTCGTGATGGGCGAGAAGAAAGCGGAGTTTTCCTTCGCCGATGTCCCGGTGGAATTCATCAACAAGCCGCCGGACATGGTGGTCACCAAACAGTCGCCGCGCAGCGTCAATTTGCGGGTGAGCGGATCGAGAAGCCTGCTGGCGACCATGTCGTCAAGCAGCATCAAGGCGGTCATGGATTTGGAAGGGGCCAAGCCGGGCAGGATGGTTTTCAATGACTTGAGCGAGGCGGTGAAATTGCCCAACGGCACCAAGATTACCAGCATCAGCCCGGCGGCGGTGGAGCTGACCATAGAGGCGCTTACCGCCAAGCGGGTTCCGGTGACGGTTGATCTCCAGGGGGAGCCCGCGTCGGGATATGTGGTGCAGGGGGTCTCGGTTGAGCCTCCGTCCGTTGACGTCATGGTCGGGGAGAGCGAGGCGGCGCAATTGCAGCAGCTGCTTACCCGGCCGGTGGACATTTCCGGCGAGACCAAACCGGTCGTGCGGGAGGTGCCGCTGGCCCTGACCAACCTCGATCCGCCGCGCTCGGTGAGCAAAAAAAAGGTGCAGGTGGCGGTGGCCATCAATTCGCGGATTCGTGAAAAGACGCTGACCGGCATACCGGTTATCGTGGTCGGCAGCCGCTACAAGGCGCGCATCACGCCCGAGACCATCCAGGTGCGCATCCAGTATCCCTACCAGCTGGAGGAGACGGTGGCCGCCGGGGGGATCATCGCCACGATTGACATGGCCGACGGCAAGCCGGGCGCCTACAGCCGGCAGCCGGCGGTCAAGCTCCCCGAGGGCGTCTCACTGCTGGATGCCATGCCCGCAAGCTGCGAGGTGTCGCTGAGCAAGGAACCGGCTTAAGACGTCAAAAATTTGGAAAAAGTTTTGTACATGACTGCTGATAATTAAGCAGGGTTTTGTACATTTGATATTTTTGATTTTGACATTGTTTCGAGTTTCGATATTCGGCTTTCGAATGGTAACCTGAGAGGGAAATACTCGGATTTGCTTGAACACGATTCCGGAAGGAGTATCGGTTCCATGGCTGGATTGATGGTGAATGTTGACCACGTGGCAACGGTGCGCCAGGCGCGGCAGGGTAATGAGCCGGACCCGGTGCTGG
>CAZWCD010000011.1:0-20500 GCA_964632275.1 uncultured Thermodesulfobacteriota bacterium | reverse complement strand
CACGTGGCAACGGTGCGCCAGGCGCGGCAGGGTAATGAGCCGGACCCGGTGCTGGCGGCCGCACTGGCGGAACTGGGCGGGTGTGACGGCATCATCGTGCATCTGCGCGAGGACCGGCGGCACATTCAGGACCGGGATCTTGAACTGCTGCGCGAAACGGTGCGTTCCCGGCTGAATCTGGAAATGGCGGCGGTGCCGGAGATGGTGAGCAAAGCCCGGCAGATCAAACCGGAGATGGCGACCCTGGTCCCGGAAAAGCGCCAGGAGCTCACCACCGAGGGCGGACTTGATGTCATCGCCCACCGGAAAGCGGTGCGCGCGGCGGTGCGGGCATTGCAGCAGGCCGGCATCATGGTGAGCCTTTTTGTTGATCCCGATCCGCGCCAGATACGGGCGGCGAAAAAAGAGGGGGCTAACTTCGTCGAGATCCACACCGGCAGCTTTGCCGAGGCAACCACGCCGGCCGGGCAGCAGCGGGAGGTCCAACGGATTCGCCGCGCCGCGGCGCTGGCCTCCCGGCTGGGATTGGGAGTCAATGCCGGGCACGGATTGAATTATGCCAACATCAAGCAGCTGCTGGCCATCGGGGAGATCGAAGAATTCAGCATCGGGCACAGCATCATTGCCCGGGCGCTCATGGTGGGACTGCAGCAGGCGGTCCGGGACATGGTCGCGGTGTTGCACAACGCCCCCGGAAACACCTCGGCGGAGGAGCGATGAGGGTTGTGACGGCGGAGGAGATGCGCAGGCTGGACCGCAGGGCCATAGAGGACGCCGGCATTCCGGGCATGGTGCTCATGGAAAACGCCGGCCGGGGCGCGGCGGCTGAGATACTGCGAAGCTATCCCCGCGTTGCCCACGGGAAGGTGGCGGTTGTCGCGGGCAAGGGAAATAACGGGGGCGACGGCTGTGTCATTGCGCGATACCTGATCAACCGCGGCGCTACGGTAATCGTATTGCTTCTCGCTTCACCGGAAGCGATGCAGGGCGATGCCAAAACGAACCTGGACATACTCCGGCGGATGAAGGCGGATGTCAGGGAGGTCAGCCGAGCCGATGACTGGAGGAAGGCGCGGACCGAACTGCCGGCCTGCGGGCTGATCGTGGATGCCATCTTCGGAACCGGGCTTGCGAGTGACGTGAGCGGCCTGGCGCGGGAGGTGATCAATGACATCAACGCTTCCGGCGTACCGGCGGCGTCGGTCGATCTTCCCTCGGGCCTGCATGCCGATACCGGTCAGGCGCTGGGCGCCTGCGTGAAGGCTGATCTCACGGTGACCTTTGCCCTGCCCAAGGCGGGCTTGTTGATGTATCCCGGCGCCCGCTATGCGGGACGGGTGCAGGTGGTGGACATCAGCATTCCCGCATCCTTCATGGATGGCGAGGGGATAACCGACCGGGCGCTCACTTTTGACCATGCCTGCCGGCTGCTGCATCCGCGCGACCCCGAGACCCATAAGGGTGATTGCGGGCATGTGCTGGTGGTGGCCGGAACCCGGGGCAAAACCGGCGCGGCCGACCTCTGCTGCCGGGGGGCAGCCGGTGCGGGCGCGGGACTGGTGACCCTGGCCATTCCGGAAAGCCTGCACGGCATCATGGCAGGGAAGCTGACCGAGGTGATGACCGAGCCGATTCCCGAGGAGGAAGCGGGATTCCCCGGGATCGGCAGCCTCGATGCGGTGATGCGACTGATGGAGGGAAAGAAGGCGCTGGCGCTGGGGCCCGGCCTTTCCACCCGGGAAGGTGCACGGCGATTAATCCATGGTCTGATTGAACAGAGCGCCATCCCCATGGTCATCGATGCCGACGGGCTTAATGCGCTGAGCGGCAGCCTCGACGTGCTCAGGAGGGCGAAGGCGCCGGTGGTGCTGACTCCTCATCCCGGTGAAATGGCGCGACTGGCGGGGTCGGGCACGAAGGACGTTCAGCGGGACCGGCCGGGCGCGGCGCGGGAATTTGCGAAGCGGCACGGGTGCTGCCTGGTGCTGAAAGGCGCGCGCACCCTGGTTGCCGCACCCGATGGATCCATGGCGGTCAATCTCACCGGCAATGCCGGCATGGCATCGGGCGGCATGGGGGACGTGCTCACCGGCATGATCGCCGGATTCCTCGCGCAGGGCTACGACGGTGTGCGCAGCGCGCAGCTGGCGGTGTTCTGTCACGGTCTCGCCGGCGATCTGCTCTGCCGTGAGCAGGGACCCCTGGGGTTCATGGCCGGCGATCTGCTGCGGGTGCTGCCGCGCGCGCTCCGGGCACTCTCGGAACGAACGTCCCCCGCGTCACTCGGCGCGGGGTATGCCTCGCTGCGGCCGATAATATAGTAGAGCGCGATATGGGATGTCAGATGAGCATGGTATCACACAGCCCCGAAGAGACCGCGGACTGGGGCAGGAAGCTGGGGGGGCTGCTCGGGGCGGGGGACGTGGTTGCGCTGATCGGCGAACTGGGCGCGGGCAAGACCGCATTGGCGCAGGGAATCCTGCGGGGGCTGGGCGTTCCGGACGAGACCTATATTGCAAGCCCCACCTTCACCCTGATCAATGAGTACCGGGGACGCGTCCCCCTGTATCATCTTGACTTTTACCGACTCGACCATCCCTCCGACTGCGCGAACCTGGGGCTGGAGGAGTACCTGGGCGGGGCGGGGGTTGCCCTGGTTGAGTGGGCCGATAAAATGGCGGCCCTGCTTCCCGGCGATCATCTGGCGATCCGGCTTGCATACCGTGATGAAACGACCCGGCAGGCGCTGGTATGTGCATCCGGCGCCCGCAGCACGCTGTTGCTGCGGGCGTTTGAAACGCTGCTGACGGGCCGGGAAGTGACGTGAATGCCGGGAGTCGTGCACGGGACAGGGGAGAACAGATTGGGTTTGTGCCCTGATGATTGGATAGAAAGGATAGGAGGATAAACGAGTGGCGCTGATAGTACAAAAGTTCGGGGGTACATCGGTAGGGTCCATAGAGCGGATACGCAATGTGGCGAGCAAGGCGGTGCAGGCCAGAAAGGCGGGCCATGACCTGGTGGTGGTGGTCTCCGCCATGGCGGGGGAAACCGACCGGCTGATCAGGCTGGCCAGGGAAATGGTTGATAAGCCGGACGGGAGGGAATATGACGTGATGGTGTCCACCGGCGAGCAGGTGTCGGTTGCCCTGCTGGCCATGGCCATACAGGCGCTCGGCTATCACGCGGTCTCCCTGCTGGGATTTCAGGTGAGGATTATCACCGACAGCGATTTTACCAAGGCCCGCATCGAGAGCATTGACAGCGGAACGATAACCCGGGCGCTGCACAAGGGAAACATCGTGGTGGTGGCAGGATTTCAGGGGCTTGACGGAGAGGGCAACATAACCACCCTGGGCAGGGGGGGGTCCGATACCACGGCGGTTGCCCTTGCCGGAGCGCTCAAGGCCGACGTGTGCGAGATCTTTACCGATGTGGACGGGGTGTACACCACCGATCCCAACATCTGTCCCCATGCCCGCAAGCTCGATCGGATATCCTATGACGAAATGCTGGAGATGGCCAGCCTCGGGGCGAAGGTGCTGCACACCCGATCGGTGGAGTTTGCCAAGAAATACGCCATCCCCATACACGTGCGGTCCAGCTTCAACGACAATGACGGAACCATCGTTACCAGGGAGGATGCAATCATGGAAAAAGTTCTTGTGTCGGGCGTCACCTATGACCGGAATCAGGCAAAGATCACCATCGTGAAGGTGCCCGACCGGCCCGGTACCGCCTCAAAGATTTTCACCCCCATCTCGCAGGCCTCCATCAACGTGGACATGATCATCCAGAACGTCAGCGAGGACGGATGCACCGATCTTACCTTTACCGTGCCCGAAACCGAGGTGAACCGGGCGCTGGAGGTGGTGCAGCAGTCCGCCGGGGAAATCGGCGCCGCCGCCGTGCAGTGCAACAAGGACATTGCCAAGGTCTCCATCGTCGGGGTGGGCATGCGCAGCCATGCCGGCGTCGCCGCCAAAATGTTCGAGGTGCTGGCGGGCGAGGGGATCAACATCATGATGATCAGCACCTCCGAGATCAAGATTTCCTGCGTGGTGGACGCAAAATATACGGAACTGGCGGTGCGGGTGCTGCATGACGCCTTCGGGCTGGGCGGGAAGCCGGCGCCCGCGGCAGGGTAGGGGCATCCCCCAATTCCATTGGAGAGAGCATATGCCGGAAGTGAAGCTCTACGACACCACCTTGCGCGACGGCTCGCAGGCCGAGGATATTGCCTTCACCGTCGAGGACAAGCTGCGCATCGCCCGCAAGATCGATGAGCTGGGCATCCATTACATCGAGGGGGGCTGGCCGGGGTCCAACCCCAGGGATGCGCAGTTTTTCACGGAGGTGCGCGCCCTGCCGCTCAAGCATGCCACCATCGTCGCCTTCGGCAGCACCGCCAAGGCCGGCGCCCCGACCCATGAGGATCGCAACCTGAAGGCGCTGGTCCGGGCCCGCACCGGCGCGGTGACCATTTTCGGCAAAAGCTGGGACGTCCATGTCCGGGATGCACTGCATATCAGCCTTGAGGAAAACCTGCGGCTGATAACCGAGAGCGTCGCCTATCTCAAGCGGCAGAGCGCCTCGGTTTTTTTTGACGCCGAGCACTTCTTTGACGGATTCGCGGCGAATCGCGCCTACGCGCTGAAGACGGTCCAGGCGGCGGCCCGGGCCGGGGCGGAATGCGTGATCCTGTGCGACACCAACGGGGGCACGATGCCGGACGACCTGCGGGGGATGATCGGCGAGGTGCAGGGCCAGCTCAAGGGCGCCGCCCTGGGCATCCACACCCACAACGATGCGGAGGTGGCGGTCGCCAACAGCATCATCGCCGTGCAGCTGGGCATCCGCCAGGTCCAGGGGACCGTCAACGGGATGGGCGAGCGCTGCGGCAATGCCAATTTGTGCTCCATCATACCCAACCTGGTGCTGAAGCTGAAGATGCCCTGCATCACCGCGAAGCAGCTTGCCCGGCTGCAGGAGGTGTCGCGGTTTGTCTATGAACTGGCGAACCTGCAACCGCTCAGCCACCAGCCCTATGTGGGACGGAGCGCGTTTGCCCACAAGGGCGGCGTCCATGTGAGCGCCATCGCCAAAAAGCCCCGGACCTACGAGCACATCACCCCCGGCCTGGTGGGAAATGTGCAGCGGGTGTTGATCTCTGATCTCTCCGGCAAGAGCAGCATTCTGCAGAAGGCCCGTGAGTTTAAGATCAACATTTCAAGCCGGGACCCGGTGGTGCACGAGATCATGGAGCGCTTGAAGCATCTGGAGAACCAGGGCTATCAGTTCGAGGGCGCCGAGGCGTCGTTTGAGCTGCTGATGATGGAGGCCCTGGGCACCCGGCGGAAGTACTTCGAGCTGGTGGGGTTCCGCATCATTGACGAGCGCCGGCAGGGTGATGAGAGCGCCTGTGAAGCGACGATCATGGTCCGGGTGGGCGGCAAAACCGAGCACACCGCCGCCTTGGGAAACGGGCCGGTGAACGCGCTCGACAATGCCCTGCGTAAGGCGCTGGAAAAATTTTATCCCCAGCTCAGGGAGACGGCGCTTATCGACTACAAGGTGCGGGTGCTCGCCTCGGGGCGGGGCACCGCCTCGCGGGTGCGCGTGCTGGTGGAATCGGGGGACGGGACCCACACCTGGGGAACCGTCGGCGTGTCCGAAAATATCATCGAGGCCAGCTGGCAGGCTCTGGTCGACAGCGTCAATTACAAGCTCTATAAAGATGAACGACGGTAGCTCCCCTGTCAGCCCGGCCCAGTGCCGGATCATGCTCGGCCTGGTGATCGGGATGCTCGCCCTGGGCTGGTGCCGCTCCGATCGGCCGGCCGGCACCGCTGCGCCCGGACTTCCCGCGGAGGCTGCGGGTCACCGCCGGCCGCACTTCGTGGTGGAGCTGGCCGGCGCCGTTAACCGGCCGGGGGTCTATTGCTTTTTGCATCAGGCGGATTGGGCGGAGGCGCTGCAGGCGGCGGGCGGGCTGCAGGACGCCGCCTTTCTGCCGGAAAAGGTGCTGCGCGCGGTGCCGGCGAACGGCTCGCTCCTTTCCATCGGGACCGCTCCCGCGTCCAGCGCGGTAACCCTGATGGATCCCGCCAAGCGCTTCCTCTATTTCGTGCCGTTTCAGATTAATCAGGCGAGCGCCGAGGAACTGCGGCTGGTGCCGGGCATCGGCGAAACCACCGCGCAGGCCATCGTCTCCTACCGCGAGCGCCGCGGCGGATTTGCGCGGCTCGAATCGCTGCTTGAGGTTCCCGGCATCGGGCGGCGCACTTTCGGCGTGATGAAGGAGTATCTGACGCTCTAAAGCGTCAGGCGGGCAGCGAGAGGAATGCACGGGCGTTGAGCCGGAGAATCCGCTGCCGCTGGTCCTCTTCCATGGGAAACCGGCTGAAATAGCGGGCGTAGGAGAGGATTTCCTCAATGGGGTTTGTGACCATGAGGGCATCGGAGCCCAGCAGGATCCGGTCGGCGTGGGCCCGGATGAAGGCGCAATAGCGGGGGTTGTTTTTCTCAAGCACCGCGATCAGATAGGACGGATCGGTATAGGTGTGTTCAAACCGCTCCAGCAGCGTGGTGATCCGGCTCAGGCTGTATCCCAGGTGGGGGATGCATACCCGGAGGCGCGGGTATGCGGCGAGCGTTTCGCGCAACCAGTCCCAATGCTCCGAGAGGTTCACGTGGTAGAGCAGCGGCAGGTTGCGCTCCTGGGCGCAGCTGAACAGCTCCTGCTGGATGGCGAGATAGCGGCCGCGCGGGATGCCCAGCGCCCCGGGGATGCCCCGGACGGCCAGCACGCGGTCGTCGTCGGGTATAAAGGCGCCCTTGATGCCTGCCCACCCCGAGACCGCGGGGGCGCGTGCCGCCGCGGTGAGCCCTTCGGTGACAAAGCGCACGTCCAGGAAGGGGGCGATACGGTCTTCCAGGCGGTATTCCCGCATCCATGCGTTGAGCAGCGCGGTTTCATCGCTGTTGTCCGGGCCGAGCACCGGGCGGATGTGCGCCGGGGCAAGGCTGATCTTCCGTTCATAGCTGAAATCGTGGAGGGGCATGGCGGTGATGACGATTTTCTCGAGCCCGCGGGCGGCCAGCGCGGCGATGGTGTCGCTGAACTGGCTGCCGCCGGACGGCTGGAGGAAGCCGTGCACATGCGCATCAATGAACGGGCCAAGCCTGGTCATGACCGGTGCCGTCGAACAAAAGATTGACAAAGGGAGGCGCACTGTGTAGAGTTAGCAGCCGCGCCCGTCGGTGGTGCGCTCTGCCCGGGCGGTGTTCCGGGCCGGGCCTCGCCTTCCGCGCCTGACAGACGCCGGAGCGCCGCCGGGGCGAAAAACCCTGAACCGACCAGCCGTGCCAACGCGCGTGCGAGAGAGGAATCCATGCCCAGAAAAATCAAAGTGCAGCGGAAAGGCGTTACCGAACCGGACGAGTTCATCTCCACCACCAGCCGGGCAACGTCGTATGTGAGGAATAATTACCGGGTGCTGTTCCCCATCGCCGGGGCGGTGCTGGTGCTGGTGCTGATCACGGTGATCTGGTCGTATTACCGGTCGGGCCGGGAACGCGCCGCCCGCGAAGCGTTCAATCAGGCGGTGACGCTGTATCAAAGCGGGGGAAGCGGCGGGGCGGAACAGCCCTCCGACCAGACCTATCGCGAGGCGCTGACCCGGTTCACCGCCCTTGCCGACGATTACGGGAGCACTGCCTCAGCAGTGACGGCGCTGTTTTATCTGGGCGAAAGCTCCTATCAGCTGCGGGACTATGACAAGGCCATTGAGTACTACAACCGCTTTCTCAGCCGCTCCCGCCCGGGACATTATTTGCGATGTTTTGCGTACGAGGGGTTGGGATACTGCTATGAGGAAAAACAGGGCTATGCCAAGGCGGTTGATTTCTACAAGCAGGCCCTGGCGGAGCCGAGCCCGGCAGTGCCGGACCTCCTGTATGGCGCCGTGGCGCGCTGCTACGAAGCGCTCAACGATAAAGCCAATGCCCTTGACTACTACAAGAAGATCGGCGCTGCGGCAAGCGGATCGGTGCTCCTGACCGTTGCCGGCGACAGACTGCGCGCCCTCACCCCGTGACTTACGCCGTTGCTTCCCTGGACGGATTCGCCTGTGTCGAGCGCTCCCGCTCCTTGCGCTGCTTCAGTTTCACGTTGCATTTATGCCGTTTTCTTTTGTGCTTGAATTTTGACCGAGCCATTACTGAATGCTACTCCCTTCCCGATAGTGAGTGATCGAAACCAAACGCCCCCGCTCCTTCCATCCGCTTCCCGCTGCGCACCGGCCCCTCCCCGCGTCAAGCAGGATACTATTAAGCATGAAAGAAGCATGCTTGTCAATACTTATCTCCCGCGGCGGCGGCGCGGCGCGATGCCGGGATTTATTTGCGGCGCGCGGGCAAGTGTGCTATCTTTAGTGCGTGGACCGATCATGGTCCCGCACTCCATATGAAAGGATATGCATGGCGGATGACACGCTTCCCGATCCCAAGGAACTGGAAAAGGAACTGAATGACTACCTTTCCCGCAAGTACGGCAACCGGATTAAATTGGCCGCGCCGGTGGCGGTGCCGCAGCAGGATGAAGGGCTGCTTGAAGGAGAGGGGGAGCCGTCCGGGAGATCTCGGAAGATAGCCTTTGACGCGAAGCCGGAAGAGCTGGAGGCCTACCTCGACCAGTTTGTCGTCAAACAGAACGATGCCAAGGAGGTGCTTGCCACCAAAATCTGCACCCATTTTAAGCGGATTCACTATCGTGAATCCACCAGGAATCGGGACGCCGCCGACCGGGTGGGCATGATCAAGAACAATATTATCATGATCGGTCCGACCGGCGTGGGGAAAACCTACCTCATCAAGCTCATCGCCAAAAAGATCGGCGTGCCCTTCGTGAAGGGCGATGCCACCAAGTTCAGCGAGACCGGCTACGTGGGGGGCGATGTGGAGGACCTGGTGCGGGACCTGGTGCGCGAAGCGGACGGGGATATAGAGCTCGCCCAGTGCGGGATCATTTATGTTGACGAGATAGATAAAATCGCCTCGGGCGGCGCGGTCATCGGCATTGACGTGTCCCGCACCGGCGTGCAGCGGTGCCTGCTCAAGCCGATGGAGGAAACCGAGGTTGACCTGAAAGTGCCCCATGACCTGGTGTCCCAGATGGAGGCGATGGAGCAGTATCGCAAAACCGGCAAGAAGGAAAAGCGGATGATCAACACCCGCGACATCCTGTTCATTGTGAGCGGCGCCTTCACCGGGCTGAGCGAGGTCATCCGCAAGCGGGTTGCGAAACAGGGCATCGGGTTCGGCGCGGAGCTGAAGCAGAGCGGTGATGAAACCGACTATCTGAAGCTGGTCACCCCCGGGGATCTGGTCGACTACGGTTTTGAATCGGAGTTCGTGGGCCGGCTGCCGGTGATCACCGTGTTTGACCGGCTGGGCGCCGAGGATCTGTACCATATTCTCAGGAACCGCACCAGCACGGTGATGAACGCCAAGAAGCGCGATTTCCGCGCCTACGGCATAGACCTGCGCTTCGAAGACGACGCCCTGCGCGCCATTGCCGAGCGAGCCTCCCGGTATACCACCGGGGCCCGCAGCCTGGTCAGCGCGGTTGAAAGCGTCCTGATGAAATTCGAGAAGAAGCTCCCCTCGACCGGCATCAAGCGGCTGGTGGTGACCCGGTCGCTGGTGGATGATCCGGCGGGGTCGTTGCAGACGCTGCTCAAGCGGGGCGAGAGCAGAAGTGACCGGGCGCGCTATCGGCGGGTGGTGCTGCAGGAAAAGAAGGCCTTGCGCGACTACCTGCTCGGCCACCGGGACGCCTTTCCCCCGGAGCAGCGGGAACTGTTGCAGGGCGCCCCGCTCACCCTGCTGATCAACCGGGTGGTGCTCAAGGGGGTGGAGATGACCGCGCTGCTTGAAGAGATGCGCGGGCTGATGCAGGAGGTCAGGCAGTGCGAGGAATTCTTCCTGGAAGAAAGCGGGATTGCCATTGTATTCGATGACCGGGCGGTCGACAGCCTGGTCAAGCGGTCGCTGGACCAGGGCGTTCCCATTGAGACGCTGCTGCGCGCCATGCTCAAGAATTACCGCCACGGACTCACCCTGATTCAGGAGAAGAACGGGGTGAACCGGTTTGTCCTCAGCCGCGAGTCGCTGCGGGACCCGGAGGGGTATCTCGACCGGTTAATTAAACAATCCTATTCACACTGAACGGAACGCCATGGCTGCAAAACGGGATTACTACGACATCCTCGGGGTTAAGAAAAATGCCTCGGAGGAGGAGATCAAGAAGGCCTACCGCAAGCTTGCCCTCAAATATCATCCCGACCGGAACCAGGGCAACAAGGAGGCCGAGGAGCGGTTCAAGGAGGTGAGCGAGGCCTACGCCGTGCTCAGCGACAAGAAGAAAAAGCAGGAATATGATGCGGTCGGCTATTCCGGCTTTCACCGCCGATACAGCCAGGAGGACATTTTTCGGGGATTTGACATCGGGGATCTGTTCAAGGACGCCGGCTTCGGCAACGAGGACATATTCAGCACCCTCTTCGGCGGCGGCGGGCGGACCTCGCGAACCGTCAACTTTCAGGATTTTTTCAATGCCCGCGGCCAGGAGGGGGGGAGAAACCCCTTTTCCGGAGCAGCGGGAGGCCGTTACCGCGCCCCCCAGAAAGGCGCCGATGCCATCTACGATCTGGCCATAAGCCTGGAGGAGGCGGCAGGCGGCGCATCGAAGCAGATTGCCTTGCGCGATGAGGACGGCAGCCTGAACCGGGTCAACATCAAGATTCCGCCCGGCATCAGCACCGGGAAAAAGCTGCGCATCGCGGGCAAGGGCCAGCGCGGTGCGTCAGGGGGGCAGCACGGCGATCTCTACATCAGGATAACCGTGCTTGATCATCCGGTCTTCCGGCCGGAGGGAAGTGACCTGCACCTGGACAAGGAGATCCAGTTCACCCAGGCGGCGCTGGGCTGCACCATCGAGGTCCCCACCCTGGAGGGGACGACACGCAGCGTGCGCGTCCCGGCGGGAACCCAGAGCCACAGCCGGATCAGGCTGCGGGGATACGGGCTTCCCCACTTTCAGGACAAGGGAAAGGGCGATCTGTATGTGCGCCTCCTGGTGAAGGTGCCCCGGAAATTGGAGCGGCATCAGCGCGACCTGCTGGAGGAACTGGTCAAGGAAGGGATCTGAGCCGGGCTGACCCGCCGGCGGATGAGGGATGACACGAGGGACGGCCTGCGGCTGTCCCTTATTTTTTGAAGAAGGCCGACCGGACCTTTTGCTCGTCGCCGTTCGCGCCGCCGTTTCCCGGCAGGCCGCCCTCCGCCTGCTTTTTGAGCCGGTGCACGGTGAGGGTCAATTCCTGCATGGATTTTTCACGCTCCTTGATGGTGGCCTCGTACGCGCCCGCCTGATCCAGCAGCTGCTGCAGCGCCTGATCCTTTGCCTGCAGCTCCCCTTTCAGCCCGCTGATGGTCTTCTCCAGCTCGGCGACCCTGGCCTCGTGGCTTTTCATCGCCTCATCGTAGTAGCGCTTTTGGTCCAGGTATTTCTGTATGATGGAAAAGTCAGCGTAGGATTCCTGTGCCATGCATGTCTCCGCAAAACGGTGATCTGGGTGGTGCGGCTAATTGGCCGACCGGATGCCGCCGAGCGCGTCGATGCCCAGCTGCTCGCGCATCAGTTCAAACTCGCTCTGCCGCAGGGTGGTGTTGAGCGCCTCGTCCAGGTTTATCATCTTGTTGGCCAGCAGCGCCAGGAGCGACTGCTCCAGCGATTGCATGCCGTAATGAACCACCGATCGTTCAATCTGCTCCAGCATTTCCTTGTATTGGCTCTGGGAGATCATCTTCTTGACCGCGGCGGTGGCAATGAGAATTTCCACCGCCGGTATCCTGCCCGCCGCGTCCGCCCGGTTGATGAGCCGCTGCGAAATGGCGCCGATGAGCACGTTGGCCAGCTGCAGCTTCACCTGGTTCTGCTGATCATTGGGGAATATGTCGATGATGCGGGAGACCGCCTCGTATGTGTTGTTGGCGTGCATGGTGCTGAAGATGAGGTGTCCGGTTTCCGCGGCGTTCATGGCGATGGTGGTGGTTTCAATGTCGCGCATTTCGCCGATGAGGATGACGTCCGGGTCCTGCCGCAGCGCGTCCTTGAGGGCGTGGGCAAAGCTCGGGGTGTCAATGCCGACTTCCCGCTGGCTGATGATGGACTGCTCATTCTTGAAGAGGTACTCAATCGGGTCTTCGATGGTGACGATATGGAGGCTGCTGGTCTGGTTGATAAGCTGGACCATGGCGGCCAGGGTCGATGACTTGCCCGACCCGGTCGGCCCGGTGACGATGACCAGCCCCTGGGGCTTGGTGCAAAAGCTCTTGATGATCTGGGGCAGGTTGAGGGACTCAACCGTCGGGATGGCAAAGGGGATGTTTCTGAAGACCAGCGAGGTGGTGCCGCGCTGACGGAATATGTTCACCCGGAACCTGCCGACGCCCGGCACCGAGTACGACGTGTCCACCGAAAATTTTTGCATGAATTTCTTTTTGAGGGGTTCATTCATGATGGTGTCGGCCATCGCCTCGATTGCTTCGGTGGCCAGCGGGGGGTGGTCCGACCGGTACAGGGTTCCGTCGATGCGCATGGTGGGAGGCAGCATGGAGCGGAGATGCAGGTCAGATGCGTTTTTCTCTTTTATCTCGCGTAAGAGCTGGGTTAAAAGCATGGGCAAATGAGTACAGACGATCGGTGAACAGACCGCTGTGCCGGCAGACGGTTAAAAACGATGATCCTTCCTGTGTGGATTACCGATCACAGATTACATAATTGTATCGGTGACTCCACGAATAACTTTAGCAGGTTGTTGAAAGATGGTAGTCGCAGGCTTCAGCCTGCGCCTATCCCGTTTATTATTTTCCCCGCCGGTTGTAGGAAAGTGCACACCGTAAATAATTAAAGTATTAACCGTGAAATGTCGATAACCAACAGTGCACAAATTAATACCATCTCCCGGCAGGCGTACAACCGCCGTACCCGCTTATCAGTGATCAACCGGCTGCGGCCGGTTTCCCGAACGCATACCGTACAAGACCCCAAGGGGAATGAATGAAAGCAAAGAACAGGTTTAGTGATCCGCGACTGCAATTTATTTCAAATATTTCATCACTGGTAACCTCGGTTTTTGACCTGGATCACCTGCTGGGCATGATCATTGAGTCGGTGACCGAGGTGATGAAGGCGCGGGCCAGTTCACTGCTCCTGCTGGACAAAAAGACCGATACCCTCTACTTCCAGGTGGCCACCGGGGAGAAAAGCGATGATGTGAAAAAATTTGAAGTCGGCCTGGGGGAGGGCATCGCCGGCTACGTGGCCAAAACCGGCACGTCCCTCCTGGTGGAGGATGTGAGCAAGGATACGCTGTGGGACAAGAAGATAAGCGAATCGGTCGGATTTGACACCAGATCCATTGCCTGCGTGCCCATGAAAATCGGCGAGGAGGTGATCGGCGTGGTGGAGATTATCGACCGGGAGGACGGCAATCCCATCCGGCAGGAGGACATGGAGATGCTGGAGGCGTTTGCCAACCTGGCGGCGCTGGCCATCGTGAAGGCAAAGGAATACCGCAAGGTGATTGATGAGAATACCGGCCTGAAAAACCAGCTGGAGATGAAATACCAGATTGTGGGGGAGAGCAAGGAGATACAGAAGGTGCTTGCCGACGCCCTCAAGGTGGCCAACTCCAAAACCACCGTATTAATTGAGGGGGAAAGCGGCACCGGCAAGGAACTGCTGGCCCGCCTCATCCACCGGTCCGGGCAGCGCCGGGACCAGCCCTTCGTGATCGTCAACTGCGGCGCCCTTCCCGAAACGCTGCTGGAGGCCGAGCTGTTCGGCCATGAAAAAGGTTCCTTCACCGGGGCGCTGTACAAGAAGATCGGCCTGTTCGAGACCGCCGACGGCGGAACCATTTTTCTCGACGAGATCGGCGAGATGAGCCAGACCATGCAGGTGAAGCTGCTGCGGGTGCTCCAGGAGGGCACCTTTAACCGCATCGGCAGCTCCACCCCCATAACCGTCGATGTCCGGGTTATTTCCGCGACCAACAAGCAGCTCAAGAAGATGACCCGGGAAGGCAAATTCCGCGAGGACCTTTTCTACCGGCTCAACGTGATTCAGCTGAAGATACCGCCGCTGCGGGAGCGCCGGGAGGACATAAGCGTCCTGGCCGGCTACTTTCTGCGCAAGTATACGGTAGCGCGGGGCCTGCGCGCGCTGGAGTTTTCGAGCGAGGCGATGAAGGCGATTGTGAGCCACGACTGGCCGGGAAACGTGCGCGAGCTGGAGAATGCCATCGAGCGGGCCGTGGTCATGGGTGACGGGGAACGGATCGCCGCCGCCGATCTGCCCATCGGGAAAACCGATGGGGGGTTGCAGAGCGGGGTGGAGGTGGGCATGACCCTGAAAGAGGCGCAGGATATTTTCAAAAAGGAGTTTTTGACCAAGACCCTGGCCTACACCCACGGCAACCGGAAGAAGGCGGCCGACATCATGGGGATCCAGCGCACCTATCTGTCGCGCCTGATCAGCGAATTCGATTTGCGGCTGTGATGCCCGGCGGCAGCGCGAACCCGCGCGTCAGTCATCAATGGAAAATGCGCTGATCGATAACCCGATGACGACGAGGGCATTGCACGCGCCCACCAGGCAGAAGAACAATGACGCGTAGCTGGACTGAAATAACTGGTGGGCAAAGGCATCGTAGTTGTATACAGATACCCAGTACATGGCAAAAAGGATTGCCCCGATCAATCCGGCGGCACACTTTTTAAAGCCCAGGCAGACGATTAGAATGACCAGCAGGATTGCCATGTGCCACAGCGGGATTTCGAGTATAAGATTGCCGGTTACTTCCATGATATGCTCCCTCCTTGCACGTTCCCCGGTCCGGTGAGGCGCTGCGCCGTTCACCTTCCCCATAGCCGGACTTGTTTCTCTTTCTTTCAGACACCCCGTTGCCATGCCGAGAGCAGGGACCGGCATCCTGCACCGGATCACCCGGGTGGTCGGGCACGAACCGGTGATGCGCTGAATAACATTTGCAATCTTCATACCAGCTGAAGGGCTGCCGGAATAGTAGGCCTGCGCTTCCCATTCAGGGCGGCAATGCCCCTGATGCCGGCGGGCTGTATACTAAACTATAATCCGCATCAGCAACCGGTATACAATAAGTAATCATGCGCACTGCCGGAAATCGGGCAGGAGGGCCTGGCCGGGCGCCGCATCGAAGCCGGCTGCGGCGGGGAAGAATACGAGGGGACCCGGGGGAGAGGAACAAAGCTGCGGGAGGCGTCGCAGGAAAACCGGCCGGTCACTGCAGATGCCTGAAAAACTCAACCGTGTGCTTCAGCCCTGTGGTAAGCGGCATGGTCGGCTCCCAGCCCAGAACCGTCCGGGCCTTCTGGTAGGAGAGCACGCTGCGCAGCTGCTCGCCGGGCATGGCCGGCCCGTGGACCTCGGGGGTGCCGGGCGCCACCAGTGCTTTGATCTCATTGAAAATGGTATTGATGGATGTCTCCACGCCGGTGCCGATGTTTATTTCACCGGTTACCTCATGCTGTAAGGCCAGCA
The DNA here is from genome assembly GCA_964632275.1 of uncultured Thermodesulfobacteriota bacterium. Lineage (GTDB taxonomy): Bacteria > Desulfobacterota > WTBG01 > WTBG01 > WTBG01 > CAZWCD01. Next base: position 4,851 of record CAZWCD010000011.1, on the reverse strand, counting down.
GGTTCGCCCGGGCCACATCCCCCACGTAGACAAAATCCCTGGTCTGGTTGCCGTCGCCGTTGATGACCGGCTGATCGCCCTTGAGCATTTTCTGGCTGAAGATGGCCACAACCCCGGCCTCGCCGAAGGGGTCCTGGCGGGGACCATATACATTGGCATATCTGAGCACGGTGTAAGGAATGCGGTGGGTGGTGAAGTAAAAGTAAAGATATTTTTCAACGCTGAGCTTGGCAATGGCATACGGGCTTAAAGGACGCATGGGGTGGTTTTCATCGGCCGGGAAATAATCCTGCTCCCCGTAGAGCGCCCCGCCGGTGGATGAAAAAATAATTTTCTTTACCCGGTGGTCCTTGCAGTGCTCCAGCAGCTGGACGGAGCCTTTAATATTTATTTCCATGTCGCGCAGGGGATCTTTGACCGAATCCCGCACCGAAATCTGGGCGGCGTGGTGGATCACCACCGCGGGCCGTTCTTTCCTGAAAATCTCAGCCAGATCCCTGTCCAGGATGCTTACCTCGTAAAAGGCGGCGTGAGGATTTACATTCTCCCGCTTGCCGTTGGAGAGATCATCGACAATAACCATGGCATGTCCCTGGTCGATGAGCAGGTCGCTGATGTGGGAGCCGATAAAACCCGCTCCGCCGGTAATCATGATTTTCATCGTTGCCTCCTCCGGTTATGTCAAATGCGAGATTTCTATCATAGATGCGACGGGAATAAAAGAGTTTTGTTGGAAAAGATGCGGCGGCGAAGGGCGTAATGCTATGTGTCCATGCAGCATGCCGGTTAAAGTTTTTTCGCCCTGATTCCGAAGACATACTGAGAAGGGTTTATTGCATGCTGACAGACGCAACGTCATACGAACGAGGAGACGGACGGTGACCATACAATCTCTGTACGGAGCAGTTGCGGCATCATGGATGGTACTCCTTTTCATGGCGCCACTCCACGCGCAGCCCCGGCTGCAGGTCATACCGGAGACGGTTGACTTCGGAGCGGTGGAGCCCTATTCGCCTAAAATAAAGGTGCAGAAAATTACCATTTCCAATTGCGGTGACGGCGTGCTCTGCTGGGGCGTGGAGCCGGGCAACGACTGGCTGAGTCTTGAGGGAAGCGCATCGGGCATGATTGACCTCCCGGGGGGCGACCAGAAGTATGTGCAGGTCTCTCTCGGCGCCTGCGGCTTGTGCATTGTCCCGCAGCTGCAGGAGGAGGGGAGGGATCCGGTGGGCATTCATGCCGGGACATTCATCGTGCGGCAGTATGCCTATGATGAATTGACTGAAAGCTGCGATCCCGCGCTGGTGCTGGATGAGCTGGAGGTCAACGCGACCATGACCATTGCGGAATACAATATACTCAAGGTTGAGCCCAATGAGCTGGATTTCGGGTCCCTGGTGGACGAGGAAACGCTCCTGGTTAAAAACAACGGCCAGGGAGACATGGCGTGGCAGGCAACCGTCCCGGCGAGCGCTGACTGGTTTACCATCAATGGCGGCAGCAGCGTGAGCGGGACGCTTGCCGGCGGAAAGACCGAGTCCATAAAGGTCAGAATCGACCGCTCCAAGCAGGAGGGGTGCACCGCGGGCTACAGCGCATCCATCAAGATCACCTCTTCCAACGCCTCCCCGGCCGAGTCCGCCGTGACCGTATCACTGCAGCGGGACATGCAGCCTCCGTATCCGAATACCCCCGCGCCGGAAGACGGCATGTCCGACCAGTCCCTCTTCACCACCCTCAAGTGGTGGGAGGGGGAATTACAGGAGCAGGTGGACGGCATGGTTCGTCAGAGCGTCTATTTTTCCCCGGACCGTTCACAGGTAGAACAGGAGAGCTTCAGCGCGCTGGTCTGCGAGAACCTGACCGTTCCCTACTGTGATCCGAACCGGGGCGGAGGCCAGCTCAGCCCCAATACCACCTATTACTGGAAGGTCCGGGCGGTCGATGAATGCAATGAAGGTCCGCCGGTCTACAGCGACATCTGGAGCTTTGCCACCGGCGCGGCCACGCAGCGCTTTCCCTGCTTTACCACCCTTGTCCTTCCTTTGAATGGTGCGGAGATGACTGCCTTGAGGAGGGTGCGGGACGAGGTGCTTGCTGCATCGCCCGAGGGGCGGCAGGTAATAGATCTCTACTACTCGCCCCACGCGGTTGAAGCGCTGGTGATCGCCTTCCGCAACCCGCGGGTGAGAGTGGCCGCGTACCGCCTGGTAAAGGAAACGCTGCCGGTGCTGCAGAATCGGCTCCGGGGGAAAAGGGCCGTCATCACCGGCGGCACCATTGAGCATGCCGATGCACTGCTTGCGCTATTCGCGCAGGAGGCGTCGCCGGGGTTCAAGGGTATACTGGAATACCTAAGAGAAGATCTCGTGCACGGATCGCTGATCGAGCAATTGGGGTTTTCGCGGAAGCAATAATCTGCAACACGAAAATAACGTCTGTCGTGTAGGGGCGACCGGCCGGTCGCCCCTGCGTATTAGGAAGACATTCGTGTTCCTGCATGTGCGTCTCAGCGCCTTGGTTCAGCATGCGCCATGAGCGCCTTTTCGATCTCATCCCGGGATGGCGGACAGCCGCCAACCCGGGATTCCGCCTCCGCATTGCCTTCCGCGCACTGCCCGATGGTGAGGATCGCGCCGCCGCTCCTGACCGCAGGGGCGGTACCAAGCGAAATGGTCAGAGGATGTTTGAAAACCCGATTTTCATCAGCAAGGCGCCGCAGCGCTGAAAACAGGGGGATGATGCATCCGCTGCAGGCCGTATCCTCCCCCGATATGGTGAGAGCGGGAAAGGTCCTCGCCAGCCACTCGGCGGGAAGCTCATAGCGCATCTTCAGTCCTTTGACGTCCTCTCCCCGGATCTCTATTTCCGCGAGGCGCATCTCTCCCAATCCCGCCTTGCATCCCAGCCGGACGGTTTGTACCGCATCGGGGGCCAGCCCCATGAGCGCGGCGCTGACGCTGTCCACCGCGACGATGTCCCTGCCCGCCAGGACAAACGATGCCGGCTGCCCGGCCTGCGCGGTAAAGTCAACCAGGTTGATAAACGGCCTGATGATGGCGTTGAGCGCCACCACCGCGCCGTCGAGGCCGACCCGGTGAAACAGCGGCTTGTCCTCCCGCTTCACCAACCCTTTCAGATTCTTCATGGCGATGGATGCGGTGGTCAGATAGTGCGTTTTGGGAACCGGGAGATTGATGATCATATCGTGCAGGAAGGCATGCTCCGAAATGCGGAATGCGGCCGGCAGGTCCGGGGAGGCGTCCTTAAAGAGACGATAGGGATGCTCATCAAACAGGACCCAGGGGACGCCGCAGCGTTCACAGATCTCGGCCATGCCGGTCTTGGTAAAACATTCCTTAAGGGCGCTATCGGGGGTGAAGTAGCTGGGTCCTTCACCCACGGTCACCGCGCGCGCCCCGCGCCGCCGGCAGCACTGTATCACCGCCTCCACCAGGAGCGGGCTGGTGGTCTGGCCGGTGGTGTGGGGAAGCGGTTCAAACAGGTTCGGCTTGAGCAGGAGGGACCGGCCGTGCAGGCGCTCAGGAAGTCCGGCGCACGCGAGCAGCCGGTCAACCGCGGCGGTCATGTGCTCATGAGTTTTTTCGATGCAGATAAGGGGCATGGCAAGAGCGGCCGCGGCGCACGCGATCTGCGGCGCAGCGGTTCCGGAACTATTTTTTATTGACAATTGGGAAGCGATATAATAATAAAAAATTATATCGCCAAAGTAAACGACAAAAAGATTCCGGGATCCGCGCCTGAGCGTAGGGCGCATTTTATTTATTTTTATGAAAGCCTCTTTCCTTGCCCGTGGCTGGTGTTTGTGTGCGGTTCTCTGCGCAGGGGTTCTGCTCGCCCATGCCGCTCAGCAGCCGCAGAAGATAGCCATTCTTCCCTTAACTGCCGGGGGGCAGGAGGATATAAGGTATATTGCTGATGGGCTCCGGGACATGATTGCGTCCCGCATCTCCTCGGACGCCGGCCTGACGGTCATGGAGCAGGCTGCGGTACAGCGCCAGTATGCCGGGGGAGCCCGCGAAGCGCCGTCGCCGGAAAAGGTGAGGAGCGCAGGCAAGGCGCTCGGGGCCGATTATGTGATCTTTGGCAGCGTCGCTCAAATGGGGGATGATCTGCTCATCGCCATCAATATGCTGTCGGTAGCGAAAGGCGGCGCACCCGTTCCGGTGTTTTCACAGACCCTGGGGATGAATGAGGTGATACCCCGCCTGCAGCTGATCGCCCAGGAGGTGCGGGGGGCGGTTGAGGACGGCGTGCTGGCCCCGCAAGAGGATGTCCCGTTCGCCGGGGACCGGAAAGAAACGGAGCGGTCGCAGCCGGTGGAGGCGCCAACAACCGGCCGGGTCGGTCCGGACCCTCTAATGGACCGTGACCAGGCGGAAAAGCCCGGGGCGCCTGCGGACGTGCCCGATAGTGTCTGGTCCGGGGAGAGTGTCCCGGATGGGGCAGAAGCAGTCGAGACAGCCGGTGATCAAGAGGAAGCTCACGACGAGCAGGAGCATGAGAAGAAGGGATTGGGCGAGCTGCTGTTTAAGCGAACGGGTGAGATTAAATCCACTCCTGAAAATCCGGTGTACGAGAAGTCAGTGGATGAACTGCAAGGAGCTGAGAAGCCTGCAGGGAACGACAACGATCAAATTTCAAATGACAAATGAAGTTCAAAGCTCACATGCCAAACGGCAGGCGTTGCAACGTTGGTCTTTGACATTCATTTGCCATTTGGATTTCAGCATGTGGCATGATTAGTGTTCTTAAGGGCGGTGTAGCTCAGGTGGTTAGAGCATGCGGCTCATATCCGCAGTGTCCGGGGTTCGACTCCCTGCACCGCCA
>CAZWCD010000010.1:34728-35806 GCA_964632275.1 uncultured Thermodesulfobacteriota bacterium | reverse complement strand
AACCCCTGGTCGCCTTCGGCGCCGCCATAGGCGGGTAAACCTCTCCCGCGGCGGGGAGTGGGAACTCATGTTTGCTGTGCGCATAATGGTGAGAGAGAACCATGCTCTATTTCCTCGCTCCCTTGGGAAGAGTGGGCGCAGCATGTTTCATGCATGGTGCTGTCCCATTGTGCATGGTGATTGTTTAGCACAGAGAGGTCGTCGTCATGAAAGAAGCACTTTTTTACAGCAGGGGAAAGGATCAGGAGGTGCACTGCTCGCTCTGCTTCCACCAGTGCACCATCCAGCCGGGGAAGACGGGTATCTGCGGCGTCAGGGAAAACCGGGAGGGTATTCTCTACAGCCTTGTGTATGGGAAGTCAATCAGCGAGGCGGTTGATCCCATCGAGAAAAAGCCGCTCTTTCACTTTTATCCCGTCTCGCGCTCCTTCTCCATCGCAACTGTCGGGTGCAACTTCAAGTGCCTGCACTGTCAGAACAGCGGCATATCCCAGATGCCGCGGGATGAGCGCCGCATCGCCGGCAATGACCTGCCTCCCTCAACCATTGTCACGCTGGCCGATAAGTTCAGCTGCAGGAGCATATCCTACACCTATACCGAGCCCACCGTCTATTTTGAATACGCGTACGACACCGCACGTCTTGCGCGGGAGGCCGGGATCGCCAACGTGTTTGTCACCAACGGCTATACCGATCCCGAGGCGCTGACAGCAATCGGCCCCTATCTTGACGCGGCGAACATTGATCTGAAAAGTTTTTCCGATACATTCTACCGCACGGTGTGCGGCGCTAAACTGCAACCGGTGCTTGATACCATCGCCCTGTACCACAAGCTGGACATCTGGATAGAAATCACCACCCTGATCATCCCCGGACATAACGACTCGGACGATGAACTGCGGGCGATTGCGCGATTCATAAAGCAAGTTGACGAACGAATACCCTGGCACATAAGCGCATTCCATCCCACCTACCGCCTCACTGATGCAAGGAGAACCCCGGTCAGCACCCTTACCAAGGCCCGCGATATCGGCTACAGCGAAGGGCTCCGGTACGTCTACCAGGGAAATGTGCCGGG
>CAZWCD010000010.1:20326-34628 GCA_964632275.1 uncultured Thermodesulfobacteriota bacterium | reverse complement strand
GCGATATCGGCTACAGCGAAGGGCTCCGGTACGTCTACCAGGGAAATGTGCCGGGAGAGGAGGGTGAGAACACCTTTTGCTACAAGTGCAAAACCCCCTTGATTCGAAGGCTCGGGTTTACCGTCACCGAAAACCGAATCATTGACGGCTCCTGCCCGCAGTGCAAGGCGGCTATTGACGGAGTGGGATTGTAAGGAGAGGGGTCAGGGTGAAGGGTGCAGGGTCAACGAAACGGTCCACAGCAGTCAGTCCACCGTTGACAGTAAATACAAAAAAGAGCTTTCATACTTCGGGTGCTGGTGTGAAGACCTTGGGGGCATGGTGTGGAAGTTAAAAGTTATCAGGCGGTATCCAATACTCCACTACTCCAGCACTCCATAACAGAAGCCACCCGCTATGCTTGACCTCCTTCGCAAGGCAACTCCCATCAAAACCGCCTACGACATTGCAAAAAAAAACCGCCAGGAGATTTTTCTGGTGGGCGGTGTATTGCGGGATCTCCATCTCAAAGGCGCCATAAGTGAAGACATCGATTTCCTGGTGGAACGGGACGTGGAATCTATCTCCCGTCAATTTGCCCGGGCATATGATGGCAGCCATTTCTGCCTTGACGATGCCCGCGGCAACTACCGGGCTATCATCCGGGACAATGGCACCTATCACACGGTTGACTTTGCCCCGCTGCTTGAAGGTCAGATAGGAGTCGATCTGGCTAATCGGGATTTTACCATCAATGCCCTTGCCCTCAGCGTGAGTGAACTTTTTGATACGGAAGATCCTGCCGTTCTTGATTCAACCGGCGGCATGGATGACCTTCAAAGCAAACTGATTCGCATGTGCACACCGCATGCGTTTGAAGCTGATCCGGTGCGGCTACTGCGCGCGGTGCGGTTTGCGCAGCAATGCCATTGTACCATTGAACCGGAAACGGAGCGGCTCATCCGACAGGCAAAAGCAAGGATTCTCGGCTGCTCCTGGGAAAGGATCAGAAATGAATTTTTCTTGATCCTGAAGCAGCCGGGCGCAGCTGCGGCACTCACGCTGCTTGACAGCCTGGAACTTCTTTCCATCCTCCTGCCGGAACTTGACGGCATGCGAGGCATGGATCAGGGCCCGCACCACACCTACCCCCTTTTTGAACATGCCCTTCGCACCGTTGAATGCATGGAAATGATCCTCCTCGACCCTGGGCGGTTCTTTCCCCGGCACGGGGGTGTTCTACAACTTTTCTTTACCCAGGCCGTCGAAGGCGCCATTCCGGTAAGATCCCTGGCCATGTTCATCGCCCTGCTGCATGATATCGGCAAGCCCTCAACCAGCATACAACGTGACGGGGAGATACATTTTTACGGTCATGAAAGGGTTGGCATGGAAATCGCCCGTCGAATAGCCGTGCGATTCAAGCTGGGGAGAAAGACCGAAACCATCATTAAAAATTCTATTCAGCATCACATGCGCCCCCTGCAGCTTCAGATGCTTCAACGGGTCACTGATCGGGCGCGGTACCGGCTCATCAGGGATATGGAAAACGCTGCTCTGTACACGCTCATCCTGGCCCTCGCCGATGCCATGGCCACGCGAGAAGAGAATGCAGCGGATCCGCAGTCGATCCCAATCCACGCAGTTATAGCTGAGCTAATGGATTTTTATCGCAGTGACCGGCCGGGAAAAGGCGAAGATGCGCTGCTCAGCGGGAACGAAATCATGGAAGCCTTACAACTCAAGCCGGGTAAAAAGGTGGGTGAGATACTCCAGGAAATACGAGAAGCCGAACGGCAGGGCCTCATAGCCACAAAAGAAGAGGCGCTGAAACTTATCGCGGAAAAACATATCCGCGATTGACCAAATGCAAGGGCGACCGGCCGGTCGCCCCTAGCAGGTTGTTGAAAAAGTATTTTCAGCAGGCTGATCAAAAACATCCAGATGCAAGGCACGCGAAATCCTGAGGAATGAGGCGTACATGCAAGTACGCTGCAGTGACGAAGGATGAGCGTAACGCAGCAGATGGGTGTTTTTCAACAGCCTGCTAGAGGGATATTATATGCTGCTATAAAGATCAGGGGAACAGCGGGAGCTGGTTAATCCCCGCGTCCTCCTCGAAGCCGGCCATGATGTTCATATTCTGCACCGCCTGCCCTGCCCCGCCTTTGAGCAGATTATCCAGCGCGGATACAATAATCAGCCGGTTGGTCCGCTTATCAATGACACAGCCGATATCGCAGTAATTGGAGCCCCGTACCTGGTGGGTGGAAGGAACCGTGCCTGCAGGACATATCCGGACAAAACCGTTTCCGCCATACAAGCTGCGATAGCACTGCAGCACATCGTCCTGGGTTGCGTTGCCCTTCAGAGTTGCATAGATGGTTCCCAGGATGCCGCGGTTCATGGGGATGAGATGGGGCGTTAACGTAATGACCACCGGCTTCCCGGCCGCCAATGACAGCTCTTGCTCAATCTCCGGGGTATGCTGATGATTCCCCACCTTGTAGGCCTTAACTCCCTCGTTCACCTCGGAAAACAGCGAGGTCAGCACCGCTCCCCTTCCCGCCCCGCTGACGCCGGATTTGGCGTCCACCACAATTCCGTCAGCGCTCACCAGCCCGCTTGTAAGCAGGGGAATCAGCGGCACCAGCGTGGCGGTTGGATAGCATCCCGGGTTGGCCACCAGCGCGGCAGTGCGTATCTTCTCCCGGTACACTTCTGAAAGACCATAGATTGCATCCGCCAGCAGGCCGGGCGCGGTGTGCGGCTTGTACCACTGTTCGTACACCGCGGCATTGCGGAAACGGAAATCGGCGCTCAAGTCCACCACCCTGACACCCTTCTTGAGAAGACCGGGGACCACATCCATGGCCTTCTGGTGGGGAAGCGCAACGAAGGCATAATCGGCCTTCTCCAGTTCCGTGTGCTGCGAGAGCGCCTGGAATGCAAGATCCACCCTTCCGGCAAGGAAAGGGAATATCTCGGCCACTGCTTTCCCGGCAAATTGCTCGGAGCTCACCGCCACCACTTCCACGCGGGGGTGCAGCGCCGCCAGCCGCATGATTTCTATGCCGGTATAACCGCTTGCCCCTATGATCGCCACCTTTTTCACTGTATGTCCCCGTCAGCGCGTTCAAACAAAAAGAAGGCCCAAAGGCCTTCTTTTCAAGAGCAGATCAGACCTTTTTACCGCTTTGAATACTGGAATCGCGCGCGTGCCTTCCTCTGTCCGTACTTCTTTCTTTCCTTGACCCGGGAATCCCTGGTCAAGAGCCCGGCTTTTTTCAGGACCGACCGGAAATCAGCATTGAGGATGAAGAGGGCCTTGGCGATGCCGTGGCGGATGGCGCCCGCCTGGCTGTTGATGCCGCCACCCTGCACATTCACATACACATCATATCTGCCGGTGGTTTCGGTCAGCTCGGAAGGCTGCCTGATGATCATCTTCGATGTTTCACGCTTGAAATAATCATCAAGGGTCTTTTCATTGATGACATACTTGCCGCCACCCGGCATAAGCCTGACCCGGGCGATGGAACTCTTTCTTTTTCCTGTCGCGCTGTACACCTGTTCCGCCATCATTAAATCGTTCCTTTCCTTCCGGCTTTCACACCTTGAGCTCGCTCGGCTGCTGCGCCTGGTGAGGATGATCCTTACCGGCATACACCTTGAGCTTTTTAAGCTGCTGCCTGCCCAGCTTGGTTTTCGGCAACATGCCCTTGACCGCGTTCATGATGATCGCCTCCGGGTTCTTCCGCAAAAGCTCGGCAGGGGTGGTCACCTTGAGCCCTCCCGGATACCCGCTGTGGCGATAGTACTTTTTATTCTCCATTTTGGTGCCGGTGAGGTGCACCTTCTCAGCGTTGATGATCACAACAAAATCGCCGGCATCCACATACGGGGTAAAGATGGGCTTATGTTTCCCCCGAAGCACGTCGGCCACCCGGGTGGCAAGCCTGCCGAGAACCTTGCTCTCGGCATCAACCACATACCACGAGCGATCCACTTCGCCTTTTTTTGCATCGTACGTCGTCATATGCTCCTCGAAAAAATTAATTTGCGAAATTTACTATAGGATGGCATTCTTGTCAATAGTTTTTATTGATATTTTTTAACGCTTGCATAAAATCTCCCCTGATTCCCGCTGGCCCGGAGATGACTGGCCTCCCGCCATCCAAGGGGGGGCGCCCTCCGGTCGCCCCCACAAACCAGATCATAATTGATGCATTTAAAAGCAGAGCTTCCCCGGGTTCATAATGTGATGGGGGTCAACCTCGTCCTTGATCTCCTTCAACTTCCGGGTGTAACTGCCCGAGCGGCGGTACATCATCTCCGCCCAAGGGCCATAGGGCCGGCTGAAGTAGGCTCCCCGGTTCATAAGGGCTTCGCTCGCCTTACGCCACACCTGCTCTACCGTCGCTGCCTCCGGGCGGTTCGAAAGATTGCAGTGCAGGTCAAACTCGCAGTGCACCGCCCTGCCCCGCTCAAGCGGAAGCAGGTAGCCGCCCACGTCAGCCGGGTCATAGCCGCCGGAGCGGCAGGTCTGCTTGATGAGCGATTCCATGAGGGCAACTTTTTTGAGCGGAACCGCATAATTGAGGTCGTGGACTGAACCCCGGTAATTGAATTTCTTAAGCACCTGCCAGGGGCGCAGCAGTTCGGCTTCGATGATGCGGGCAAGACCGGGGATACCGGGAATCGATTCGGTGAGGTGCAGGTTCAGGCGATCACATTCTTCCCGCAGGGCCTCTTCTTCGTAGGCAATCTTTTCATCAGGGTGCCGGGGAGCACCATGCACAACGATCATCATGGCCCATGCCGGGAGGTCCTCTTTCATCCGGAGAAAGGCGGCTGATGGCACACAGAAAGCGGGAAAGGAACCGGGAACTTCCCAGTCATCCGCCAGCATGGCGGCAAGGTTAAAGGCGTTGAGTAAAAAACATTCCAGGCCGATCTCCCGCCGCTGGATGGCGGCAAGCGGTCCCAGCGCATCCTCCAGGTGCTGAAAGGTCAGAAAAAAAACCTTCTTTTCCCTGATGACCGGATGAATCTGAATGCACATTTTGGTCATGATGCCCAGGGTGCCCTGCGCGCCCGTCCACAGCCGGTACAGCAGGTGGCGCACCGGCCCCATGAATCCGCCGGGCTTGTCGGCGGTCGACCAGACCCCGGTTTTTAGGAGCTCACCGGTGGGAAGGATGATCTCCGTGTCCATGATCAGCGCGTTGCCGTACTCAAAACTTGCCGCAGCCATGACCGGGTCGCGCTCCAGGTAGCTGGTCAGCACCGAACGCCCGGGGGGAACGCCGAAGGGCATCATCACCCGATAACCCCGCGCCAGCAAATAGTCCTGAAGCTGCGCATAGGTCACCCCGGGCTCCACCACTGCCATGAGGTTTTTTTCATCAAGCAGCGGTATGTGGTTCATGCGCGACAGGTTTAACAGTATGCCGCCGTGGTCGGGCACCGCTGCGCCATGGAAGTTGAGCCCGGAACTGAACGGCGTGATCGGGATCCGGTGCTCATTGGCATACCGGACCACGGACTGCACCTCCTCCACCGTTTCAGGATACGCCACCACATCCGGCCTCCGCACCGGCGCAAAGGATTGGTCGCGGGAAAACCGCTCAAGCGTCGGCTCATCATCGCGCACCCGGTCACGACCCAGTAGTTGTATCAAGGCATCCATTCCCGGCATGGTCCCTCGTCTCCTCCCCGCAATGCATTGTGCGGTTCAATACCGCCCTATGTCTTCGTAACCGGCTGCATGCCATGCAGCTGCCGCAGCTTGTTGAGGGCGGCCAGCACCGCAGCAGGAAATTTCCCGTACTCTTCACTGGTAAACACCTGCCTGCCCGGCGCACACAGCCCCCGGGGATCAAACACCTTCCGCAGCTTGCGGAACAGCAGGTAGGCGTTGGGACCCTGCTCCGGAAAAAACGAGGTGAGCGGCTCAAATGATCCGCCGATGCCGGTCGGGGCAAGGCCTATTTTTTTGGCAAAAAGGTTCACCGTCCCGCTCAGTATCATGGCGTTGCCCTTCTCCAAAGAAGCGGGGTCCATGGGGTTGGGATAGACGTCAACCTCCGAAAGCCAGAGTCTTCCCCCCTTGTTGATTGAATACAGAAACGGGGTGTCCTCGATGCCGCCGCGGTCGGTAATGTAGGTCTCCCCGCCAAAGGTCTTGAGGGCATTTCCCCACACCTGCTGGGTTTGGCATGCGATATCCTCGAGCCCCCCTCCCGGCACCATTGACCCCGCGTAGTTGTAGCGATTCATCCTGAAGCCGGTTGCATGGCGAATGCAGTCCAGGTTCCAGGGCGCGAGCGCCTCAAGCACCTCCGGCTTGTGGGTTTTCGAGAGGAAGGTTCCGCCCACCTCCTCAATAATCTCCCCCATGATCATTTCTTCATAGTCCATCTGCTTCTGCGACACCATCCCCTGAATGATCACGTAGCAGTTGAAGGGCGGGAAAAAATGTTGTGCCACCCGATCCAGGGTGATTTTCTGGGTGGGCGAGCAATAGTAGGCGTTGTAAACCCCCGTCGCGTTAAGCCCGATGCCGATTCCCGAGGAGGCGATTTCACGCAGCGCCTTCAGTTCCGTGGCCATGTCGGGAAATTCCACCCAGAGCAGCTTGTGGCGCGGCGGCGCAGGCGGGGTATCGTAGCGCGCGTCATCGTAGGCGGGAATGCTGGGCCGCCCTGCCGCGGGTTCAGGCAGCTCCGCGCCGCCCGGCCAGGGATGCAGTTTGACGGTAATCTCGGTGATGATACCGGTTGTGCCGATACTGCCGCGGATGAGCGAGAGCAGGTCCGGTCCCGGCCCGTACTCAAAGAAATCATCCACCCCGGCAGTGGTCCGGGAACCCGTCTCGAGAATCTCACCGTCGGGCATCACCACTTGTATGCTGATGATGTTGCGCGAGAGCGTGCCGTATTTGTGGTCGGTCTGCCAGATGCCCACGAAGGCGCTCTGGGAAGAAAGCTTGCACAGCGTGGTGGCAAGGGGGGTGCCGCCGTTCCATAACCCCTTCTTCATGGCCTCGGCCTGAAGCTGGCCGTAATCAGCGTATGCCCCGAGGCGCGCCGACATGGTATCTTCGTCAATGGTCACCCAATTCATCCGGCTGACATGGACGCAGATGGTGGGGTCCCCGGTGGATTGGGCGGCGAGAAAAAACTGGCCGTTGGTAAACGGATTGAGCTTGATGCCGTAGCGGTTCGCCACCCGGCAGATGGCCTGCACCTCTTCGGTGGTTGCCGGTAAAACGACGCATGCCGGGATGCTGGAAGGGTCACGGGCGTGTTTTTTCAGGAACCCCGGGCAATCGACGGAACATTTGCTGTAGGTCTCAATCACCGCCCGGTCTTCGGTTATGAAGTCCGGACCGACAACAGCTTCCAGCGCCCGGTATACCTCCCGGGGCAGTCGCGCCGGTATCACTTTGCGTCTGTCAGTCATTGCGCGCCCCCTGTACCATCATTCATCATAACCATGTCATCTCAAAACGATGCATTGACCCATTCGCCACCTGCGATTATCATGTCATTTAACAATTATTGCAAGCACTTTGTCCTGTGGAAACCATGCCCGATGCCATAAATACCATTTGACTCACGGGCCCATTTTTATTATAGTTGAACCCAATATCGCAACTAGTGGTAATACCCGCATAACTTGTGCTGCAGTTCCAATGCATCATGAGATTTTTTATGCCTGCATTTCACCGGCAACGGATTGTTTGCCGGGCGAGGCATCCGCAGCTGAAGCTGCTCCTGCCGGTTACCGCACTGTCTACAACTGAGGCGCTGCATCATGAAGAAAGAGCGACGACTGCAGCTCAAGCAGCTGCAGAAAAATCTGACGTATCAATTCAAAAAGCTGGCCCTGCTTAATCAGGCCCTCACCCACAAATCGTATGCCAATGAGAAGTCGGCAGAAGCGCTGTCGGACAACGAGCGTATGGAGTTTCTCGGCGACGCGGTGCTCGAACTGGTCATCAGCCACATTCTCATGGAAGCCTTCCCCTCCCGCGCTGAAGGCGAGCTTACCAAGCTGCGCGCCGCGCTGGTGAACCAACGGCGCATCGCGGAAATAGCCCGTGAGCTGCAGCTGGGCGAGTTTCTGCTCCTGGGCAGGGGTGAGGATTCCACCGCGGGCAGGTATAAAAACTCCATTCTGGCAGACACCCTCGAAGCGGTGATTGCCGCCGTCTACCTGGATGGCGGATACGGGCCGGTTTTTAAAGTGGTGCGGCGTCAGTTCACCGGCATGATCGCGGCGGCAAACGAGGGGAATTTGCACCACCGGGATTTCAAGTCGCAGCTTCAGGAGTACACCCAGGCCTTTTTAAAATCAACCCCGCATTACGAGCTGGTGCAGGAAACCGGTCCCGACCACAACAAGTCCTTTGAGGTCAACGTCATCTTAAACGACATGATCATGGGCAGGGGCTACGGCAAAAATAAAAAGAGCGCCGAACAGAAGGCCGCCAGGCAGGCGCTTGAAAAGCTCCAGGATCACCGGACCCCGGCGGCCGGCCCTCCCGGTGCGCCATGAAACCGCTGATTGCCATCGTGGGCCGGGAAAATGTGGGCAAGTCGACCCTTTTCAACCGGCTGGTGGGTAAGAACAAGGCGGTCATCGATGACCTGCCGGGACTGACGCGCGACAGGAATTACGCCGAGGTCCGTTACCAGGACAATGAATTCATCCTGATTGACACGGGGGGATTTGAACCGCACCGCACCGACTCCATCTCCGGCCAGATCCGGGCACAGACCCGGCTCGCCATCGAAGAAGCCGACAGCATCATCTTTTTGGCTGACGGCAAAGCAGACCTCACCCCTTCCGACTTTACCATCGTGAGAATGCTCCAATCCACCCGGAAGCCGGTCTTGTACGTCATCAATAAAATTGACCGGGTCCGGGAGCAGGCAAACGTGGCCGATTATTACCGCCTGGGGGTTGAACCGCTTATCCCCATTTCTGCCGGAAACGGCACCGGGATACCTGATCTCATGGCGGCGCTCATGGACCGCCTGCCCGCTCCGACGGTTGAGCATGCGCCCCCCGACGTGGCGGTAAAGATTGCCATCGTCGGGCGGCCCAATGTGGGAAAATCGTCACTGGTCAACACCCTGTCGGGCGGCCAGCGCCTGGTAACCGACGCGACGCCCGGCACCACCCGGGACGCCATTGACACCATTATCTCGCACAACCGTCAGAACTATCTTTTGATCGACACGGCGGGCATCAGGCGCAAAAGCCGGGTGAGCGTCACCTTTGAAAAATTCTGCATCATCGAGGCGCTGAAAAGCCTGGATCGCTGCGATGTGGGAATCCTTCTGATTGATGCGGCGGAGGGCGTTGCCGAGCAGGACGCCAAAATTGCCCGGTTCATTTATGATAAAGGCAAGGGCTGCATCATCGCGGTCAACAAGTGGGACCTCATGCCGCAGGGATCGTCGCAGCTTCGCGCGTATTTGGACAAGGTGCGTTTCAACCTCCCCTTTCTCGAGTTCGCCCCGGTACTTTTCATATCAGCGCTGACCGGCCAGCGGTTGACCCATCTGCTCAAAACGGCAGCCCTGCTGAAGCAGCGCCATCACCGAAGGGTACAGACGCGCCAGCTCAACGAATTGCTCCGGAAGGCAACCGAACGGCACCACCCTCCCCAGGTCCGCAACCGCCCGCTCAAGTTTTATTATGCCGCTCAAATAGCCGAAGCGCCGCCCCACTTTGTCGTCTTCAGCAACCATCCTGCCTCGGTGCCGGAATCATACCGGAGATTCCTCATCAACAGCATACGCGAAAAGTTCGGATTCGAGGGCATCCCCATCCGCCTCTCGTTCCGGGATCGAAAAAAAGCCGGCTGAGCGGTTTCCGTGCCCGCCAGGCACACGCCTTAAGACAGGTAAGGGCGACCGGCCGGTCGCCCCTACAAAAAAAATACCGCCATCCTGAAAGAACATTTTCGAACCTATGCTGATGGAGACCTGCTTGTCAGGTAATTGACCGCCGCCCGCAGCCCCAGCAGGTAGCTGTCAACCTTGAACCCGGTAATCTGCCCCACCGCCACTTCGGCCAGCAGCGATTTTTTGCGGAATTCCTCCCGCTGATAAATATTTGATATATGCACCTCAACCGTCGGCAGCCCGGTGCCCGCAATGGCGTCTCTCAAGGCAATGCTGGTGTGGGTATAGGCCCCGGGATTGATTACCAGGGCATCATACGCGCCCAGCGCGCTCTGTATGGCACTTACCAGCTCGCCCTCCGAGTTTGACTGGTAAAACGATACCGAAACGCCAAGTTCGCCGGCAAGCGCGGCTAGGTGCCGGTTAATCTCCTCCAGGGAAGTTTGGCCGTAGATATCCTTTTCCCGCCTGCCAAGCAAATTGAGATTGGGACCGTGCATGACAAGTATTTTTTTCACCCGCTCCTCCCCGTGTGTCGTTAGTGCCCTCGAGTGTGGTACTAACCGGTTGTTGAAAAAGCAATTTTCTTCAGGCTGATCAAAAACATCCCGATGCAAGGCACGCGAAATCCTGAGGAATGCGGCGTACCTGCAAGTACGCTGCAGTGACGAAGGATGAGCGTAACGCGGTAGATGGGTGTTTTTCAACAGCCTGCTAATAATATACCAATTGCATGAACAGTAAATAAAAAAATGCCTCTCCGTCCGCATGACGGAGAGGCATCATTGTGCGATATCAGGAATACAGCATCATTTGCTGGATGCAACCGCCGGCTTTCCCACGGCGATCACCACCCGCCGGTTTTGCGCCCTCCCCTCGGCGCTGTCGTTGCTGGCCACCGGCTTGTACGGGCCGAAACCTTTCACTGCCATGAGGGATCGGTTCAGGTTGTACTGTTCGGCCATGTAATTCACCACGCTGATGGCCCGGGCGGTGGAAAGCTCCCAGTTGCTGGCGAACTTGTTGACCAGCCGGGGTCCGATGGGAACGTTATCGGTATGTCCCTCGACCGTGATGGAACGGTTGGGATACTCTTCCAGGACCTTGCTGATGCTGCTCAGCGCCTGTTTCCCCTGCCCGGTGAGCGCGTCGCTTCCGGATGTGAATAACACCACCTCCGGCAGGCTTATGCGGGTTTTGCCGTCCTCCTGGCTAATCCCCGCCCCTTCCAGCGCATCAATCTTATCCTGCAGCGCCTTTATGATATCATCGTCCCCCTCGGCTCCAGCGACCTTTGCGCCGGTCCCCTTCCCCGCCTTGAGGGAAATGCAGGAGAACAGATCTTGCATCAGCAGATTCACGCCCGCCTTGACGTTCCTATCCAGCATGGTTTTCTCGTGCCGGCTGTTGAAGGCCAGGTTGCTGACGGGATGGTATTCCGTCTCCACCCGGTTTGACCAGATCACGTCACCGGTTGCGGCGTCCTGGGCATAGAGCCGGATTTGCACGATTGAAGCCACCCGTTTCTTGCGCGGATAGAGGTTTGCCACGGTGCCGAAGCTGTTATCAATGGCCACGTCCCAGGCTCCCACCACGTCATTTTCGGTTTTCTCCCCGAAGAGGAAGCCCAGTCCCTCGCCAAGCTGGGAAATGTCCAGATCGTCCAGGTCGGATTCATAGTTTTTTGCGTTCGGGGCGCCGAAGAAGACATCCTTGACCGGTTCATAGAGAACCGGCAGGAAGCCCCGGTCGAGCGGATTGTAGGTGTCGGTTTTCTTAAAGCCGTACTCGATGATTCTCCCCCTGATAATAAGGTCCACCCCCAGCTCCTCGCCGAGCTGCCTGACCATGTCCTTGCTCAGTCCGGTCGATACGCCCTTCAGCATGGGGCTTGGAACGGAGTTCTGATCGATTTGTTCGAGGGCCCGTTCACGTTTGATGACATTGAAGATCTCGTCCCGCATATCATCCGAATGCTCGACATTCACCAGATCATATTCGGGGGTTCCGATAAACCGGGTCTTGTATCTCGCGCTGCCTTCCCCGCCGTCGGCGGACTGATCACCGCCCAGCGGCTGGATAATATCGTGGTCCTCGAGGAGGGTATTCACATCCTCCTGAACCGAAACCGGAATGCCGTGCTGGACAAAGTGATCGGTTATCTCTTCAACAATCTTAATATTCCCTCCCCACTGGTCACCGCACAGGGCATCCTGCTGGTGGGAATAGTCAGCGAAGGGAAAGATGGCCACCTTATTCACGCCCACCTCCGCCGCGCCGCCTCCCCCGGCCCCCGTCACCGGAACGACGGTTTCCTTGATGCCTCCGCATCCAGCCATGAAAGCGATTACCAGCAACATTCTTACCAGATTCTTAGCCATTGTATTTCCTCCTGTTACAATTTAAGAAATTGTATCGTAACCCTGTTTAGGCATCTGAGCCCACAATTTCCCTGGGCACAATGGTCGTCGTCACGAAGATGAGCAGCTCGGTCAGCTCCTTCTTGTTGAAATCGTTCCTGAACAGCCTTCCCAGGCCGGGAATGTCGGCGAAAAAGGGCACGCCTGATCTGATGATATTGGTTGTTTCCTCATAAATGCCGCCGATGACCACAGTCCGGCCGCTTTCCACCATCAGCACCGTCTGCGCCTCGCGGATGTCTATGCCCGGTTCACCACCGGCGCCGGTCTGGGCCGATTTCTGATCCTTTTTAACCCGGAGATCAATCTTGATGATCTTTTCCGAAAGAATGGTGGGGGTCACCTTGAGCTCAAGCACGGCGTCCTTAAACTCGGTGGAGGTTACGCCCTCTTCGCTGAGTTTCAGATATGGGAGTGCGACTCCCTGTTTGATCAGTGCTTCATTCTTGTCGATGCTTAAAACCCGGGGATTGGAGATGATCTTAACCTTTTCATCTTTCTCCAGCGCCGTGAGCGTCGCGGTCAGCTCCAGGTTGTCCCGCAGGATGCCGAACCCGATTCCTCCCCCGGCCCCCAGTCCTACTGCTGCAGGCAGATCAATCACCGGGCCGCCCAAGACATTTACCAACTCGGTGGTCAGACCGGTAACCGGATCGGTCACCTCTTCCCGCTCAAATTCAACACCGGAGGCGCCGGCAACGCCGTACACCGTCTTTCCTCCCTCGCCGGTGGTAGAATACGGGCCTCCCCACTGAATACCGATCTCCTTGGTATAGGTGGGAATGGACTGTACGATCCTCGCTTCAATAAAGACCTGGCGCACCGTCCGGTCATCATAGCGGGCAATCCGTTCCTTGACCATGGAGATTTTTTCCGGGGTATCGGTGACCACCAGCCGGTTCAGGTTCGGATCAACCGTGATGATGCCTCGTTCGCTGGATAGTTCCTTCTCCTCTTCCAGCAGTTTTGCCACGTCCTTGGCATCCCGGTAAATGATGTCCATGACCACGGTCTGCAGGTCGGCCACCTTTTCCCGCGATTTTAAGGCCTTGTACTGGTCATCGCTGATTCGCCTGATGTCCTCCTGGGTCTCGATGCGCATGACACTCTTGGACCATACCTTGCCCAGGTTGTTGGTTTCCAGAATGATATCGAGCACCTCATCCCAGGGCACATTATCAAGCTTTATGGTAACTTTTCCCTTCACATTATCACTGACAATAATATTCAGCCCGCTGACATCGGCAATCAGCCGCAGGATGTTTCTGACATCCGCGTCCTTGAAGTCCAGCGATATTTTCTGTCCGGTGTACTCCTTTTCTTTTTCTTCTTCCATGCCTTCTTCCGTTTCATCCGCCGGTTCAGGGGCAAGTACTGCCGTCACCGGCTGCACCGCAGCCGCTTCCCTTGCCGCTGCCGCCTGGCCCGCTGCGGTCACGGCAGGCTTACCCGCCGGAGCGGCGCCATTCCAGAGCACCAGCAGCTTATTGTTGTCCTTTTGGATGGTATAGGCGGGCAGTTTCCCCTTAAAGTAAATGGCAAAGCGCACCTTGCCGGGATGCTGGCCCACCTTTACCTTTTCCACGATGGATGATTGCAGGGAATACACCTTTTTCGCCAGCTGATCCTTGACGCCGGGGATGTCAATCACCAGGCGGGCAGGGTCATCGAGCTGCATGCTATTGTATGTCGTTATCATATCATCGGCAATCACGGTGAGCCCAACATCATCGGTTCTGATCTGAAGATCAACAATTTGCCCCTCCCGCGCAGCCGGCGGCGCCGCCGCGGTCTCCGGTAAAGCCTCCGCCTCTTCCTTTTCCGCGGTGGCGGCAGGAGCCCCGGTCCCGCTCATCCTGACAATCAGGTCGGAACCCTCGGCATTGACGGTGTAGGTAACATCCTTCTTCAGCACGATCTCCACCCGCAGATAGCTCCGCTCGCCCTTTTGCAACGCCTGGCTGGTTACCTCGCTGACCA
>CAZWCD010000010.1:9880-20226 GCA_964632275.1 uncultured Thermodesulfobacteriota bacterium | reverse complement strand
CGCAGATAGCTCCGCTCGCCCTTTTGCAACGCCTGGCTGGTTACCTCGCTGACCAGGTCGCTGTCGACTCCGCCGGGGCCCATGGTTTTTTCCATGGTGCAATCGGGAATATCAACCAGCATCTTGAGCGGCGACTGCAGCTTGGCCACCGTGTAGGTCAGCGGCTGGGAAGCGCTGATGACGACCTGCGTATCCTGCTCCTGCCGGTTGACCGTAATGCCGGTAATCCGGGCGGGGGCATCCGCCGTCTCTTCGGCATGGGCAATGCTCGCGCCGGCGGTCAATGCGGAACCGGCAACCATATCGCCATGGTAGCCCGCACCCCACAGCGCCAGCGCCGCGGCCGCCAGCACCAACCATTTATAACATACCCGTTCAGGATAAGCAGATCTCATAATTCTTCCTCCTCTGATTTATGGAGCACAAGTGACACTCGTTTCTGTATGACTCCGCCGGTGCTGGGATTGATTTCCTTCTCCACAATCACAACCTCGTTTTGCTTAATGTCGGCAACCTCGCCGCGCTTATTGCCGATCATGGTTCCCTTGGTGAGAATATAGCCGTCTCCCTTGCCGTCTTCCACCATGGCCTTTGATTGGTCGCCGGCCTCGATCACCGCAACCAGCTTCAGCTCGGACAGCGCGTATCGCTGGAGGGGCGTGAGCGGCCCCTCGCTCGTCACCTGCTCCTCCATCCCCTCCACCTCGCGCACCAGGGGCACAAACGGGTCGATCTTGCCCATGGGGTCATAGTGATAAGCGGCAGCGTCGGGGAGCGCCTTTTTCACGTCCGCCGCGGCGGTAACCGCCGGTTTTGCCTCCGGCGCCTTCTTCGCGGCTTCCGGCTTCGGCTGCGCCGCGGGCTTTGGCGATTCGCCGCAGCCGGGCAGCGCGCAGAGGAACGCTGCGGTAAAAAACAGCACTGCGAAAAGCGACTCTCTACTTCTTCTTTTTCTTGTCCTGTTTATCTTGTTCACCGGGCTTCTCTTCTATGAATTTATAGGTTTTTGCAGTGCAGGACGCCTGGAGGATGTTCCTCCCGTCCACTTCCTGCGGCTTCTCTATCAGCAGATCGGACACATTGACGATCCGGGGAAGGCTGGCAATCTTGTCATAAAAGAGCGCCAGATCGTGGTAGCCCCCGGACAGCTTCAACTCGACCGGGATCTCCGCGTAGAAATTTCTTTTCACTTCCTGCTGCGGCTTGAAGAGCAGGATCTCCAGGCCGGATTCAACGGCCAGGGATGAAATGTCCTCGAGCAGCTTGTCAATGTCCTTCTCGTTGGGAAGCTGCTCCAGGGCCTTCTGCCGCTTGCTCTTCATCTCCGCGGTCTCCTGCCTGAACTTGGGCAGGTCGGCCAGGATCACCATCTGCTCGTTGAGCTCCTGCTGCTTTTTGGTGAGGACCGCCTGCTTGGCATCGAGCTCGGCGGCATAGTCGCGGTATATCAGAAACCAGTAAAGGCCCACGATGAGCGCCAACGCTCCGCAGAGCATGCCAACTTTTTGAAGCCTTGGTAACCTGACGATGGAATCCATATTGATTTTTGCCATACGCTCGTCCTTGCCCGTTTAACTGACCGGTACGGAACAGGTAAGTGTAAATACATTCATCTTGGTTTTGGCCTTGTTTTTGCTCCCCTTGGAAAGCTTCATCTCGGTGGTAACCAGATCAACTTTTTCAAAATAGTGCGTCCCCTTGAGATTTGACATGAATATGGAGATGGAACGGTTGTCAAGCGCCGCGCCGACGATCTCGAGGTTGGCGCCCTGCTGTTTCAGGCTTAAGAGCCATGTCCGTTCCGGCATGCTGGTGGCCAGCCGGTCGAGCAACAGCATCGGGCCTTTGGTGCCCTTTTTCAGGTTTTCAATCACCTCCAGCTGCTTCCGGTAGAGCTCCTTTTCCGCCTTCAACTTTTCTATTTCCTCGACAATCTTCTTGTTGTTGGCGATCTCGCTCTCCACCCGCACCGTCTCGCGCTCCACCGCGCTGATCCGGCTGGTGATCAGAATGTTGGCAACCACGATCAGCAGCAGCGCGCCCGCCAGCGTCGCGGCGGCGGTGAACAGGTGATTGAAAATATTCTTCTTCTTGAGTATGTCCCGATACGGCAGCAGATTAATTTTAATCATCAGTCACCTAATCTCCTCAGGGCTAGTCCAACGCCGACGGAGGCCAAGGGGGTTATATCTTTAATATAGTCCGGGTCAAAGACATTCTGGTCATAGCTCACCGTCCTCATGCAGTCGATAACCTCGGTGGCGATGCTCAGCTTTTCCTCGATGCCCTCCTTCACAAACGGTATCTTTGCGCACCCGCCGCTCAGATAGACTCGCGCAATCTGCTCGTAGGTGGTTGAGCTGTAAAAATCGAGCGACTTCTGGATCTCGCCAACCATCGAGTCGCACACCTTTTTCACAATCTCTTTGCCCCCGAATTCGGGGTTGTTGATGTCACCGCTGATTTTAAGCGCCTCCGCCTCATCAAAGCTGATGCCGAAGTGCTTTTGTATCTCCTCGGTGACCTGGTTCCCCCCCAGAAAGATGTCGCGGGTGAAGGCCGAAAGACCCGCCTTGATAATGTTAATGTTGATGGTGCTTGCCCCGATATCAATCAGGGCAACCGCCTGCTGCTCATCGCTCTGGTAATTCACTTCGTAGGCATTCTCCAGGGCAAAGACGTCAATGTCCAGGATGACCGGGTTCAGGCCGGCGTCGGTGAGCACCTTCACGTAATCGCTGATCATCACCTTCTTGGCGGCCACCAGCATCACCGACATGTGATCGGCCTTGCCCTCCTCGGCGGCCAGAATCTGATAGTCGATGTTCACCTCATCCAGATCGAAGGGGATATACTGTTCCGCCTCAAACTTGATCGACTCCTCCATCTCATCATCCGTGCTCTGGGGCATGGATATTTTTTTGATAATCACCGGATGTCCGGAGATCGAGGAAACCGCGTCCTTGGTCTTCACCTTCAGATTGGAGAGCAGCTGCTGTATGGCGCTCACCACCGCATCGTGATTCACGATGGCGCCGTTGACGATGGAATCCTTGGGTATGGGGGTGATGCCGAAATTTTTCAGCCGCAGCCCTCCCTTGGTTTCCTCAACCTCAACCAGTTTGATTGAATTGGTGCCGATGTCGAGGCCAACGACGTTTTTTGATTTCGAGATGATCAGGTTTCCAAATGCCATAGTGCCCTCATTAAGAATCTGTTTGCGCCGGCGCGCCTAGTCATTGAACAGCTTTTCACGATCGGACAGCTTAAGACCCAGTGCTATCAAGATCTTCCGCTTCGTTTCCGGCCTGCAGCCCTTCCCTTTTTCGATGCGGTCAATGGTAAGCACCGACAGCCCGGCTTTGCGGGCCAGTTCCGCTTTGCTGATCAGGAGATTTTCCCGGAATCGTTTTACTTCACTGTTTTTCATTGCCGTGTGCGTGTGCCGTTGTGGGAAAGAAGTGCGGATATTTTGATAAGGACTATCGGCAGGCCCGGTGATTACTTTAGACAAAAATTAAATTTTTTTTAACTGATGTTACAAATTGACGGCAAAAGAAAATAAATTAACATAATTTATGTGTCCATAAGCAAACGATGCCATTGATTATCAATGGCAATTGTAAAAAGGGTGCACTTTTTTATTATTTTTGGTTGAGGCGGCTTTTGCCCTGGATACCAGGACCGGCGTGGGGAAGCAAAACGGAAGTGGAGAGAAACAGAAGCGGAAGGCAACTACTATGGGGCGTCTAACACTTCTATGCGTGATAACCGCTGGGTTGCGCCCTTCGTGTGGTAAGGGAGGTTCTGCGGCTCATGGGGAGGGGGCTTGTATGGCCACAACCATGTGTGCCGCAGCCTGGGCTATGCCCCCCTGTCTTATGGCTTGTCGTCAAAAATATATATCATCTCGCCCGCGCTCACCAGGCCGAGTTCCTCGCGGGCGATCTTCTCGATCAATGCCGTATCATTATTGAGCAGCGTGATATAGTTGGACAGGGACTCATTTTCCTGCAGCAAATCCCGGTTGACCGAAACAATGTGATCCAGCTCCTTCTGCAAGGCAAACACCTCTTTGAGTCCCCGGTTGCCGAAGCAGGCAAAGAGCGCTATAAACAGGCTTGCCGCTACCACTATAAAAAATCCGCAGGTGCCGGAAAGATACTTTATCATATGTCCCCTCTTGCCGCCGTGCCATGTGCTTGCTTGTGAGGAGGTATTATACATGACCCGTACGCTTGAATCAAGATGTATCTTGCTTTTTCTGCATTTTCACCTTTTTACACTTGCATTGATTCCAAAAGAATGGTATCCATTCGGGCGATTATTTGACGGCGGCGCGCACGGCATCTGTTTTATGAGCCCGCTGATTTTGGAGCTGCACCGGCGGTTGACCGGCAGCCATGGCTCTCGCGCGGCCGCGGAATGGCGCAAGGATACAGGATGAAACAATACGATCTGGTGGTAATCGGGGGCGGACCTTCCGGCTTGCTTGCTGCCCGGGCCGCTGCGCTGGCGGGTCTCGAGGTGGCGCTGCTGGAGCGGAAGTCATCGATCGACCGTCTGGAACGAACCTGCGGTCAGACATTCGTTTCGGTCAATGAGTACTACTTCGGCGACCTAGTGATGTACAACCGGAGGGGGGGCGCCTTTGCCTTCCCCGGATCCGGCTTAAGCTTTCGCTATGACGGTCCGGTAAAGAATTGCTACGCTTGGCATATCTACTCTCCTGACGGCACGCTTCTGCCCTTCGGGATACCCGAGGAAACCAGGAAGAAAGGTGAGTACGGGGCGGTTGCCTATGCCTATGACAAGGAGATCCTGCTGCGCTGCATGCTGGAAGAGGCTCAAAGCGCGGGGGTCGACGTGCACGGCGGCGTTAACATAAACGCCATTTCCACCAGCCCCGGGGGGGTAGCGGTAAGCGGCAGCGGCGCAACCTTCAAAGCGAGCTATGCCATCGCAGCGGACGGCTGCAATTCGGGCATTGCCCGCAGGATGGGCTTCAATCGTGACCGGACGGCCTACTGTTATCTTTTCGCAAAGGGCTGGTACATGAGCAACGTCAAGGCGCCGGCCACCGATGTGCTTATGTCAAGCATCACCTACAAGACGGTGGCCCCCGGTTATATGTTCATCTTTCCGCGCCCCTACGGGGATGATCTCACCGTGGTCTTTCTCTCCCTTGATCCCCGGGTCAACCTGGACGAGGTTGCCCACTATTTCATGAAGGAAAACCCCTTTTTCTCCGCCTGGTTTCAGCATGCCGAGCAGAAGACGTGTTTAAGTTCCGCACAATATGTGTTTTCCCCGGTCATCGAGCCGTACCGCGACCGCGTGCTCCTGGCCGGCGACACCGGTTCCACCCAGGAACTGGAGAATTCCGGCGCCATGATCAGCGGCTGGAAGGCCGGGAACGCCATGGCGGCAGCGGTCAAAGAAGAGCGCGTGGGAATGCAGCCCCGGGCCATAGCCGAGTATCTGCAGTGGTGGAAAACCACCTACCTTGAAGGCTGCCGGCACGAGGACTACATAATGAACTTTGCCCTCCCCTATGTCGTCGATGCGGAGGAGGATTTAAACTACATCTTCAGCCTGGTGCAGAATCCCCTGCCGCCCTGCTGGAACCCCTACGCGGCAATGGGACATCTCGGACAGCTGGTGCAGTCCCTGGTGCCCCGCATTCAGGAGGAAAAACCGCACATCATGGCCAAGCTGGCCAGGATGTCGCAACCAATGCTTCAGATACTTGAGCCGACGGCACGCGTTTGTAAACCTCTTTTGGATTTACACTAAGCAACCACGCATCCCGTTGCCACGGGACGGACCGTTACGCCCATGCCAGAAACAGCAGATAGACTTGCCTACATCCTGCGAGATCCGCTGTTCCCCTGTATCCAGTGCGGCAAATGCACCGGAAGCTGCCCCATATCCACCATATCACCCCACTTTAACATCAGGCGCATCCTCTATGACATGCTCAATTCCAGCGGCGAAGAGATCGCCTATCGCAAGGAGATGATCTGGGACTGCTCCACCTGCACCACCTGTGTCAGGCGCTGCCCCAAAAAGGTGGACCCGGCGAACCTGGTCATCAGCGTGCGCAGCGTCCTGGTCGAGGACGGCCAGGTTCCCCCCAAGGTGCGGGATGTGTTAAAGTCCATTTCCATCCGCGGCAATCCCTGGAACATCGGGCAGGAAAAACGCTCGGAGTGGGCCGCCGGGATGGAGGTAAAAAGCATTGCCGATGCCGAGGTCCTCTATTACGTGGGCTGCACGCCGGCCTTTGACCCGCGCCTGCAGAAGATCGCCCGCGCCCTGGCCAAGGCGCTCGGCGCCGCCGGGGTCAACTTCGGCACCCTGGGCAACGACGAGGTGTGCTGCGGCAATGAAATCAGGCGCCTGGGCGACATCTGGTCCTTTGACGCCCTGAAAGAAATGAACATGGACCTGTTCAAACAGTTCCCCATCAAACAGATCATCACCACCTCGCCCCACTGCTACAACACCTTCAAAAACGAATACCCGGAACTGGGCATCCCGGTGCAGCATTACACCGAGGCCGTCGCCGAGCTGATTAAAAAGAAGAAGCTCCGCTTTAGCAAAAAGCTGGAAAAGAAAGTGACCTATCATGACCCCTGCTTCCTGGGGCGTCAGAACCAGGTGTTTGATCCTCCCCGGGACATCCTCAAGAGCATCCCCTCGGTCACCTTCGTGGAGATGGACCGGATACGGGAGCGTGCGCTGTGCTGCGAGGGCGGCGGCGGGCGGATGTGGATCGAGGCGCACGAAACCATGGAGCGAACCGCCGCCAGCCGCGTCCGGGAGGCCCTGGACTGCGGCGCGGAGATCCTGGCGACCGCGTGCCCCTTCTGTTTGCTCACCCTGGAGGACGCGGTAAAAAGCGCGAATCTTGAGGAGCGGCTCCAGGTGCTTGACATTATAGAGCTGGTTGCCCAGGTCATGGAGTAAGTGTGTCATATGGGAAAAGCACGGGTTGGTGTGTACATCTGCCATTGCGGCGTGAATATACAAGCGACGGTTGACGTGAGCCGGCTCGCCCGCTTTGCCGCAACCCTGCCGAATGTGGCGGTGGCCAAGGATTACATCTACCTCTGCTCCGATCCGGGCCAGGAGCTGATCCGCAACGACATCAAAGAGCACAACCTGAACCGCATCGTGGTTGCCGCCTGCTCGCCGCGCATGCACGAGCCCACCTTCCGGAAGGTGCTGGGAAAGTCCGGCCTCAACCCTTACTGCCTGGAGATCGCCAACATCCGCGAGCACTGCAGCTGGGTCCACCAGGACATGGAAAAAGCCACCCGAAAAGCGGAGAGCATCATCGCCGCCACCGTGGCCAAGACCCGCCTGCTCGAACCGCTCGAGGAGAAGGAAGTTGACGTGGTTCCCTCGGCGCTGGTCATCGGCGGCGGCATCGCCGGCATTCAGGCGGCGCTGGATATCGCCGACACCGGGTTCAAGGTCTACCTGGTGGAAAAGGAGCCCAGCATCGGCGGCCACATGATGCAGCTGGACAAGACCTTCCCCACCCTTGACTGCTCCGCCTGCATCCTGACGCCGAAGATGTCCGACGTGGGCAATCACCCCAACATCGAGCTCTTGACCTACTCGGAGATTGCCGAGGTCAAGGGATACGTGGGCAACTTCAAGGTCACCATCCGGAAGAAGCCGCGCTACATCGACGCCGAGCGCTGCAATGGATGCGGTCAATGCATCTCCTACTGCCCGGTGGAAATGCCCGACCTTTTCAACATGAGCCTGTCCAAGTCCAAGTGTCTCTACATTCCCTTCCCCCAGGCAGTCCCGGCCAAAGCCGTGATCAATCCCGCCTATTGCCGCTACACCCTGCGCCGGGAGTGCAAGCAGTGCGAACCGGTCTGCAAGGACCTCAAGGCCATCGATCTGAAGCAGCAGGAACAGCTGACGGAAGTTGCGGTGGGTACCATCATCGTTGCCACCGGCTTTGACACCTTCAACCCCGCGCTCAAGCCCGAGCTCGGCTACGGCCTCTATCCCAACGTCATCACCGGGCTGGAGTTTGAGCGCCTTTCCTCGGCATCCGGCCCCACCTCGGGCACGGTCACCATCAACGGAAAAACGCCAAAGAAGGTGGTGTTCGTTCACTGCGTGGGATCGCGTGACAAGTCCATCGGCAATGAATACTGCTCCCGGGTCTGCTGCATGTACACCGCCAAGCAGGCGCATCTCATTCACGACAAGCTCCCCGACGCCGAGATCACCGTTTTTTATATTGACGTGCGGGCGTTCGGCAAGGGCTTCGAGGAGTTTTACGACCGGGTCAAGCAGGAGGGCATCACCTACCGCCGGGGAAACGTGGCGGAGGTTTACAAAAAGGGCGACACGCTGGTGGTGAAGGCGGAGGACACGCTGCTGGGGCAGTTGCTTGAGCTCGAGGCGGACCTGGTGGTGCTGGCGGTTGGCATGGTGCCGAGCGCCGGCAGCGCCGCGGTGAGCAGCCTGCTCAAGCTTTCCCAGTCAGCCGACAGCTTCTTCCTCGAGGCCCATCCCAAGCTGCGCCCGGTGGATACGGCGAGCGACGGCATTTTTCTCGCCGGATGCTGCCAGGGACCCAAGGACATCCCGGACACGGTAGCCCAGGCCAGCGGCGCCGCGGCGCGGGCCTGCATCCCCCTCTCCCAGGGCAAGGTGAAGACCGAGGCCCAGGTCTCCCAGGTGGATGAAAGGTTGTGCCGGGCATGCGGTTTTTGCATCCAGGCGTGTCCCTACGAGGCCATCGGCCTGAAGCGGGTGGAGGCGGGGGGAATCGCCCGCGACGTGGCCTCGGTCAACGAGGTGCTCTGCAAGGGCTGCGGGGCGTGCGCGGCCGCCTGCCTTTCCGGCGCCATCCAGCAGAAGTCTTTTACCGACGAACAGCTGCTTTCAATGATTGCGGCATTTGGTGAGCGCTATGAGTGAATTTGAACCGAACATTGTGGCATTTCTCTGCAACTGGTGCTCCTACGCCGGGGCCGACCTTACCGGAACCACCCGGACCCACTATCCGCCCTCGGTCAAGGTCATCCGGGTCATGTGCACCGGGCGGGTGAATCCCCTCTTTGTCGCCCAGGCGCTGCAGCAAGGGGCTGACGGCGTGCTCATCTCCGGCTGCCACCCCGGTGAATGCCACTACATGAAGGGGAATTTTCTCGCGCGCCGGCGCTTCATGATGATAAAAAACCTCCTGGAGTACATGGGCATTGATCCGCGGCGCATCCGGATGAGCTGGGTGTCCGCATCGGAAGGGAAGAAGTTCGCCGACGTCATCAGCGAGGTCACCCGGGATATTGCGGAGCTCGGCCCGCTCCAAACGATTGCGAGTTAGATTATATGGATATTGAAAAACTGCGGGATGAGGCAAAACGGGCGCTCGGCCGCAAGGAAATCGAATGCCTGATCGGCTACCAGGCGGGAAGCTACGGCTTCCGGGTGTCCGCCGCCTTTCTCACCGGCAAGGAAGAGGTGGACCGGCTGATCTTTTCCCCGCTCTGTGCGCTGAGCCTGGTCAATTACCTGACCATCGAGGGCAGGCCTCCCTTATCGACCGACGATCAAAAAGCCAAGCCCGGGAAAATTGCCATTGTGGTGCGGGGGTGCGATTCCCGCGCCATTAACCAGCTGCTGGCCGAGGGCGGGCTTTCGCGCGACCGGCTCTACATTATCGGGGTCGCCTGCAGCGGGGTGATCGACCTTAAAAAAGCTGAAGCCCGGTTCCCGGGAACACTGGCCCGGGCCGAGGTTGCGGAGGAAAACGACACCTATCTGATCAGCATCGACGGACAGACCCACACCGTTCCCCGCGATGAGCTGCTGGCGGAGACCTGCAAAACCTGCCGGTACCCCACCCCGCTCATTTTTGACAAGCTGGTGGGTGATAAAAGAAAAGGGAGCTCCGCCGGCTACGATGACATCAAGGCGCTCGAGGAGAAAACACCGGAGGAAAAGCGTGAGTTCTGGCAGGGCCAGCTCAGCCGCTGCATCCGCTGCTACGCCTGCCGCAATGCCTGCCCCCTGTGCTACTGCGACGGCTGCATCCTGGACAAGCTCAAGCCGCAGTGGGTAAAGCGCTCGGTGGACACCAACGAAAATTACATGTTTCACCTCTCCCGCGCCTTTCACCTGGCAGGCCGCTGCGTCAGCTGCGGCGAGTGCGAGCGGGTCTGCCCCGCGTCCATTCCGCTGATGAAGCTCAACCGCAAGATGGAAAAGGACGTGAAGGAGCTCTTCAACTTCGAGGCGGGGAAGGACCCGGCGGCGCAGCCGCTGCTCAACACCTTTAAGATTGAAGATCCTGATGATTTTGTGCT
>CAZWCD010000010.1:1953-9780 GCA_964632275.1 uncultured Thermodesulfobacteriota bacterium | reverse complement strand
CGGCGCAGCCGCTGCTCAACACCTTTAAGATTGAAGATCCTGATGATTTTGTGCTGTAGCGCCTGCCGGGTTTTTCCGAACACATGACCGCTTCGGACTGGTGCAGGAAACTCGAAATTTTTGCTTTTTTTGAATGGTGGTCATTTGAATTTGTTTCGGATTGTGCGCTTCGGATGCAGCACGACTCACTCTCACTGCAACAATAGGTAGCTGTGGATTATGGCTTCATACCTCTTGCCACGCGAGAAATTGAAATCCTTCCTGGCTGCCCTTGACCGATTCCAGGTATGGGCGCCGGTGCAGAGAGACGGGAGTTGCGCCTTTGAACCGGTTTCGGGAAGGCTCGACTCGGTCGAGATTGATGTGCAGCGCCAGCCGCTCCCCGCCAAGAAAGCGGTCTTTCCCCAGACCGAGACCTTTTTTACCTTTGACCGCACCGCCGGCGTGCCACAGGAGACGGCTTCCGCCGGGCAGCCGGAGCTGTTTCTCTTCGGCATACGGCCATGCGACGCCCGGAGCTTTGCCCTGCTTGACCCGGTGTTTGAGGACACCGTTCCCGATCCCTATTACCTGATACGGAGAAACAAAACCGTCCTGTGCGGGATGGCCTGCTCCGAACCATTTGCCAACTGCTTCTGCACCTCCATCGGCGGCGATCCGTTTGCCTCAGGCGGCCTTGACCTGCGCTTTACCGACTATGACGATTACTTCCTGATCGACGTGATTACCGGCCGCGGCCAGGGGATCATCGAGCTGATCGATGCCTCGCTCCTCCGCCCCGCCACGGAAAAAGACTGGCAGGAAAACGAGCGGCGGGCGCAAAACGCCCGCGGCCTGATTGCCCGCAGCAGTGACCTCACCGCCATCCCGGAAAAGCTCGCCCGGCTTTTTGAACATCCGCTCTGGAAGCAGTTCGCCGACAAGTGCATCGGGTGCGGCATCTGCACCTATACCTGCCCCACCTGCTACTGCTTTGACATGCAGGACGAGGCCGGCGTTCGCCAGGGACGCCGCGTCAGAATCTGGGATTCCTGCATGTTCCCCGAATACACCCTGCACGCATCGGGGCACAATCCCCGTCCGACCAGGGCCGCGCGATACCGCAATCGCATCTACCACAAGTTCAAATTCAACCAGGACAACTATGGCGCCCTGAGCTGCGTGGGATGCGGACGGTGCACCTCGCTCTGCCCGGCGAACATCGATCTGATGGAATGTCTCACCGCCATTAAGGATGCCGAATGAACAATCCCTACCTGCCTGAAATCGCCACCATTGTCAGCGTCCGGGATGAGGCAACCGGGGGACGGCCCATAAAAACCTTCCGGGTTGAGCTCGCCGAAGGGCGTGATCTCAATCATCGCCCGGGCCAGTGCGCCATCATCGGCATCCTGGGCATCGGCGAAAGCATGATTTCCATCGCCTCATCGCGCTCCCGCGGCACCTTCCTTGAATTCAGCATCATGAAACTGGGCAAGGTCACCTCCGCGCTCCACGATTGCGACGCGGGAGACCGGATCACCATACGGGGCCCTTACGGCAATGGCTTTCCCCTTGAGGCCTGGAAGGGCAAGAACATCATCACCATCGGCGGCGGCATCGGCCACGCGCCGTTGCGGCCGCTGGTGCAGTATGTGCGCGACCACCGCGGGGATTTCGGCCAGCTGGACGTGGTCTGCGGGGCCCGCACCTCCAATGATCTCTGCTACAAGGACGAGCTCTTCGGCCTGAGAGACGCGCATGACCTGAAGGTGCACCTTTCCATTGACGTGCCCGAGACTACCTGGTCCAGCTTTGTCGGCTTCGTTCCCGCCCACCTCATGGAAATCAAGCCCTCATCGAAAAACACCATCGCCATAACCTGCGGGCCAGCGGTGATGATCAAGTATGTGATTCAGAACCTGCTGATGCTGGGCTTCCCCGAACAGAATATCTTCACCACCCTGGAAAACCGGATGAAATGCGGCATTGGAAAATGCGGCCGGTGCAACGTGGGCAACATCTACGTCTGCAAGGACGGCCCGGTTTTTTCCTACGCCACCCTGAAGGGCCTTCCGGAATTTTAACCGCGGCGCGCTCCACCCCCCTGCCGGTACTATGCCTCAGCCGAAACATTACCGCTCAGCCGAAAACAGCCCCTACCGGCCTTATTACGCTGCCAATCGCAACGCCCTCCTGAACCATCCGGCCGGCGGCAGCAGCGCTGCCGCTGCACTCCCCTACCCGGCCATTGCCGTCTACTGCGGGGCGGGCGCTTCCCATTCGTGGCTCTGGTTTGTGGACATACTTGAGGCCATGGGCTTCTGGAACATCACCTTCATCACCGATGAGGATATCAAGGAAGACGGGCTTACCCGGTGCGATGCGGTGCTGGTCTCCGGGGGCGATACCTTTGCCATCGCCGAAGCCCTCGGCGAAGCGGGCGCCCGGGCGCTGACCCGCTTTGTAACCGGGGGCGGCATCTATATCGGAAGCTGCGCGGGGGCCTACCTCCCGCTCAACTCCTCCCTGCCCCCGCTCAACCTGTTCAATGTTGTCCCGGCCCGGATCAGCAACCTGACCCGAAACCTCCCCGCGCCGGACATGCTGCCGGAAAAGTTCTGCACCTCCTATGGTTGCCGCTACGTATTTCACCCGGTGCGGGAAGAGGTTGTCATTGCCATACACCATTTCCCCTGCCGGCTTGAGCGTTACACGGAGGTGACCGCGCCGCTCTATGGAGGACCGGCCTTTCTGCCTTCGGCGGAGGTGCAGACGCTCGCCCGGTACAGCGGCTTCACCCAGCACACCCTCTATCTCACCGACACACAACTCGCTCATGACACGTTGATCGGCAAGGGGGCGATCGTCGCACAACCGGTCGGCAGCGGCATCATGTATCTCTGCGGCCCTCATCTTGAGCATCCCCGCTACCCGGCGGCCAACACCCTGATCGCCGAGATGCTCTATCAGAGCGGCAGCCGCCGCGACAATCCCGCACCCCGGCCCGGGGAGGAGGACTCCTGCTCCCCGGACACGCGGAACCGGCTCTTGCGCAACATACGATCGGAGCTGAGCAACTCCCGCATCGCGGCGCTGGCCCTCGAGCGAACCTCGCTGCAATGGCGGATCGGGAACAAGGTCTATGAACCGGAAAAAATAAGTCTTTTTCTTGAAAGCATGTGGTCGCGCTGGGAGATTTTTCTTTCACAAAAATCTGGACATGAACCGGAGCTGTATGCTATTTATGGCCAGGCAAAGGAAGTAACAGTTCTGTTGCGTCGCATACGGCAGTCCGCCGCCCCGGGAGCAGATGAAACCGCCGCCGCAGCGGAGCTGCTGGATCGCTTAAAGGTTCTTGCCGCATCGTTTCTCACCATCTATTTTGATGTGCGACGATCGCACCTCATGCATGGAGGAGCCACTTAAATGCACATGTATTTTGAGGCAACCGCCCTGCTGTACATCCTGACGGTATTTACCCTGGCAGCCTTCCTTGTGGGGGCTTATGCCAATATCTATCTCTGGAGAAAGGGAAAAGCGCCCAGCCTCCGCCACCGCATGTTCGCCGGACCGATTCTAAAGGCGCTTATCCTTGACGCCCTTTTGCAGGCGCAGCTGCTCCGGCAGAGCGCGGTGCGATGGTTCATGCACATCTGCATCTTCTGGGGCTTTCTCGGCCTGCTCGCCCACACCACCCTGCTTGCGGTCATGAGCCACTTTGTCCCGGCCGACGCCGCCATTTCCCAATATATTTTTCTCGGCCCGGGGAAGCCGTTCCTCGACGTCTGGGGCGACCTCTGGGGGCTGATGCTGCTCATCGGCCTGATCCTCGCCTTTGCGCGGCGCTACGTGGTGAAGGCGGTGCAGCTCGATACCATCCTCATGGATAATGCCGCCCTGATCTTTTTGTTCGCCATCGCGCTCACCGGCTTCTTGAGCGAGGCGCAGCGGCTGGCGGCGGCGCCCTATGATCCTTCCATGCGCTATTCATTCGTGGGAGTCGTGCTGGCATCGGTCCTGCGGTCGATGCCGTCGCTGATCGTTGATTACATATCGGTGGTCTGGGTGCACACCCTCATTTCACTGGTCTTTCTTTCCCTCATCCCCTTCAGCAAAACCTGGCATGCGTTCGTAAGCCCGGTGGAAATCGCCCTGGACGCATCTGAACGAACCCCCTTAGGAGAAAACTATGGAGGAGCAACCCACTAAACCGGAGGAGACCACGCTTCAGCAGACGCAACCGGAGGAGGCCACCAATCAGCCCACGCAAGCGGAAGATGCCGGCGCCCCCACCATTAATGTTGATAATCTGAGCGTGCGCCAGCTCATGGAGTTGGATGCCTGCACCAGGTGCGGCGAGTGCTCCCTCTGGTGCCCGGCCTATGAGCAGGACAAGAAGGAAGGCATCACCCCGCGGGGGCGCGCCAAGGCCTTCAAGGACATTGTCAAGGCGCAGCACGGCCTGTGGGCCAAGCTGTTCGGACGGTCCCGGGTCAGCAGGGAACAGATCGATCAGTTTGTCAAGGAGCTGTACGAATGCAGCACCTGCCGGCAGTGCTACGAAGTGTGCCCGGTGAAAATTGACACGGTTGAGCTCTGGGAAAGCATTCGCCGGGCGGTGGTCAATGCGGGGTTAGGCCCGCTCGATTCACAAAAGAACCTCATCCAGAGCGTCAAGTCCTACGACAACCCCTGGGGGCAGCCGAGGAGCTCCCGCGCCCGCTGGGCCAAGGGCGCCAAGCGGCAGAAGAAGATTGCCGAGGAACCGAAAGACATCACCCGTCAAAAGGCGGATGTTTTATTATATGTGGGGTGTACCGGATCCTATGATGTCAACGTGGAACCGGTCGCCATCAACACCACCAGGATTCTGCAGGCGGCGGGAGTGGACTTCGGCATTCTTGGGATCAAGGAAAAATGCTGCGGCAGTGTGCTTTTGAGGATGGGCGACAAGGAGTACGAGCGCATCGCCCAGGAAAACATCAAAATGCTCAACGAGCTCGGAATCAAGACCATGATCACCTCATGCTCCGGCTGCTTTAAAACCATCAAGGAAGACTATCCCAAGATCGGAAAGCTCAATTTTGAGGTAAAGCACAGCCTGGAATATATCATTGAGCTGATTGAGTCGGGAAAACTGACGCTGAAAAGCAGGGTCCCGCTGACGGTGACCTATCACGACCCCTGCCACTTGGGAAGACACAGCGGGGTCTACGACGCTCCCCGCAAGCTTTTAAAGATGATCCCCGGTCTTGAACTCATCGAAATGGAGCGCCACGGGAAGAATTCCCGCTGCTGCGGCGCCGGCGGCGGTTTGAAATCGGGCTACCCCGACATTCAAAACAAAATCTCCCAGGCCCGGATCAGAGAAGCCGAGGCAACCGGGGCGACCGAGCTGGTTTCAGC
Organism: uncultured Thermodesulfobacteriota bacterium; assembly: GCA_964632275.1. Classification (GTDB taxonomy): domain Bacteria; phylum Desulfobacterota; class WTBG01; order WTBG01; family WTBG01; genus CAZWCD01. The sequence goes on along the minus strand of CAZWCD010000010.1, from coordinate 4,392 downwards.
CTGCCCCTTCTGCTACCAGGGGTTGCAGGTGGGCATACAGGCCCTTGATTCGAAGCTCACCATGCGGGATATCACCGAAATGGTGGTGATGGCGCTTGAGGACAAGGAAGAGCCTGCGGCGCAGACGCAAACTGCTTAGGGAGGCACACTGCTCATCTTTCGAACCCTCATTGCCATAATCACCGCTCTTGGCATCCTGGGCCCTTCGTGCAAACCGGCCGATCACGGCGCCACCGTGATCCGGCTGGCCTACCTGCAGAGCGATCTGCACCACCTTCCCGCCTTCGTCGCCCTGGAAAAGGGGCTGTACCGTGAAGAAGGTCTTACCGTCGAAACCGCCGGCATATTCAAGGCCGGTCCCGAGCTGATGAGCGGGTTTTCGGCCGGGAGCCTGGAGGCCGGCTACGTCGGGCTCGCTCCCGCGCTGGTCGCCGCGGCCAATGGGACCGCCCGCATCGCCCTCATCGCCCAGGTCAACAAGAACGGCTCCGCGCTGGTGGTTGCAAAAGACAGCCCGCTGAACAAGACGGCGGATCTCATCGGCACGACGGTTGCCATCCCCGGCCACGCCACCATCCAGGACTTTCTGCTGCGCAAGCTGTTCTTGGACGCGGGCATTGGTGACAACCGGGCTACCGTGATCACCATCAAGCCGCCGGAGATGCTCAGCGTGCTCAAAGGCGGCCAGATCGCCGCCTTCATGGCCTGGGAACCATATCCGTCTCTCGCCGTGGTGCAAGACGCCGGCAGGGTGCTCAGCTATTCCGAGGAGATATGGCCGGACCACCCCTGCTGCGTGCTCGCCGTCAGCAGGACATTCCTGGAAAAGCATCCCTCCTCGGTCAGCGCGCTGCGCCGCGCCCATCTCCGCGCCATTGCATACATAACAAGCCACCCTGAGGAAGCGGTGGCTATCGGCGTACACTACACCGCCATGGAATCCGCCGTGGTTTCCCTGGCGCTCAAGCACATCCAGTTTGATGAGGACCTCCCGGTGAACCGGGTGCTTGACTACGCGGTGACGCTCAATCAGCTCGGGTACACCGCCGTCAACGATCCCCCATCATTCCTGCAGTCGCTCCTGGTCACCTCCCCCTGAAAGCTCCGCCGCAATAAGCGCGGCGCCAAGCGCGCCGGTCAGCTGCGGGCGTTCCGGCACCCGCACCGTGAGCTGCAGCTCGTCGCACAGGGCCCGAACCACTCCGCTGTTCCGCGCCACGCCGCCGGTAAGCGCCACCGCCTCCTCCAGCCCCATCTGGGCCAGCATGGCCGCAACCCGGCTGGCAATGGCGCCGTGGATGCCTGCCGCAATATCCTCCCGCGCCCGGCCCTCACCCCGCAAAAATACCACCTCGGATTCGGCAAACACGGTGCAGAGGCTGCTGATCGGGCAGGGGTTCAGGCTGGCAAGCGCCAGTGACCCCAGATCATCAAGCGGCACTTCAAGGGCCCGGGCCATGACCTCCAGAAACCTTCCTGTTCCGGCGGCGCATTTATCGTTCATCACAAAATCGGCCACCCTGCCCTCGCCGTCAATGCGCATCGCCTTGCTGTCCTGCCCGCCGATGTCAATGACCGTTCGCACGTCCGGAATCATATGACTGACGCCGCGGGCATGACAGGTAATTTCGGTCACCTTTTTGTCAGCGAAGCCGACCGCAGTCCGCCCGTAGCCGGTGGCGACAACCCCGTCGAGATCGCCCGCGGACATGCCCGCTGCCGTAAGCACCTGCTTCACCATTTCGTCAGCCACCCGCGCAACCGAAGGACCGGTATCCCGTACCGCCCGGGCAAGGATAACATCAGCGCGGATAATGACCGCCTTTGCCGCCACCGCGCCGATATCAATGCCTAAAAAGTTTTTGGGCATACCATCATGACTGTGCTTGATTAGAAAATCGACTTAAAAAATCCCTCGCCCTTGTTCTCGTTATACGAAACGTCACGGTCATTTCGAACGAATGTGAGAAATCTTATAAGATTTCTCAGTCGCTGCGCTTCTTCGAAATGACACTACAGAGGACTGGCAACAGTGTCGGTCATCCTGCGACTTGATCGCAGGATCCAATGAAATATGACAACTGGATTCTGCGGTCGAGCCGCAGAATGACGACTCTATAGAAATACTTTTATATTTCATCGTGCCGCCAAGAAGTTTGATGCTTTCCTCTGCAATCGCTTTCAACCTGACACGCTTATTCCGCCTGCCCTAACTCGACCTTTTCCACCCGGCAGAGCGACGACTTGAGCCCTGGGAACCCCGAGATGGGGTCCCGCTTGGCGTGATCGGTCAATGCATTGCAATCCGCCCCAAGCCAGCCGTGCGGAAGATGAACCACCCGGGGCATTATTTTGTCAGTCACCCGCGCCCTGACGGTCACCGCCCCGCGGGGCGAGGTCACCTTCACCTGATCGCCATTGCTAACGCCGCAGTCCAGG
>CAZWCD010000010.1:0-1853 GCA_964632275.1 uncultured Thermodesulfobacteriota bacterium | reverse complement strand
CCCGCGGGGCGAGGTCACCTTCACCTGATCGCCATTGCTAACGCCGCAGTCCAGGGCCGTGTCCGGATGTATCTCCAGAAAGGGGCCCCGGGACAGCTTCAACAGGGACGGTATGTTCCGGTGCTGCGAATGGAGGTAGGCGGGATGCCGGCCGCCGGTGGTCAGGGTCAGGGGATAATCCCGGGCAAGATCCGGAGTGCTCCGAACGCTTTCCAGCGGCTCACGATATTCAGGGAGCGGATCATAGCCGTTCGCTTCCAGCGAGCGCGAGTACAGTTCAATCTTGCCCGAATAGGTATAAAATCCGCCCTGCAAGAACTGTCCCGGCTCGATGGTATGCATGATCCCCTCCGGATGCCGTTTCAGCTCCTCAACCGTGGCGCCGGTCGGCTGCAAAACAAAGTCCGCGAGATCGTCAAAGCCCTTCCAGGGAAAGTGTTTCGCATATCCCATGCGGTTGGACAGCTCCCACCATATCTTCCAGTCCGGCCAGCACTCCCCCCCGTCAACGGCGCGCGTCTGGAGGCTGAGCGGCATGGTGGCAATCTCTTCCCGCTCCAGGAAAAATGCGGCGGGGAGGACGAGGTCGGCGTGCCGCGCGGTCTCGGTCATAAACAGATCAATGGCCACGGTGAACTCCATTTTGCCGAACAGCTCCCGCATTTTGTTGCTGTTGGCAAGTTCCGGCAGCGGCGATCCGCCGGCGCTGATGAAGGCTTTTACCGGGCTCTCCGCGCTGCTGATGACCTTTTCCAGCACCACCAGCGCCTGGGCCTGGTTGATCATGCTCACAAACATGGGGTGCTCATCCATGCCGATGGGTTGGGCGGGCGGCGCATCACTCTCATCAATCTGCGCCGGGGAGAATACCGTAGGCGAAAGAAAGGTGTTGCCGCCGGGCACGTCAATATTGCCGGTTAAAGCGAGCAGCACGGAAATCGCCCGCAGGGTTTGCACGGTATTGGTCTGATGCTCCACTCCCGTCCCCGGTATGACGCTCGCCGGCCGCTCTGAGGCAAGCATTCTGGCCGCGTCAACGATTGCAGCCTGCGGCACCATGGTAATCTTCTCAACCTCCGCAAGGTCATATCTGCCGACCATCGCCTTCAGCTCATCAAATCCCGATGTGTGATTCTTCACATATGCTTCATCGTAGATATGTTCATCAATGACCACCCGCATCATGCCAAGGGCCAGAGCGCCGTCCGTCCCCGGGCGCACCCGCAGGTGCAGGTCGGCAAGGCCGGCAATGGTCGGCGTCCTCGGGTCGATCACCAAAAACCGCGCACCCCGCTTTTTCAGTTCGGTAAACAGGCGGATGGTGCGGGGCATGCTGCCGGCAGCCATGCTGCCGCTGGCGAAGGGATTTGAACCCCAGACGACGATGGTTTTACTGCGCCGCACGTCGGCAAAGGCCAGGCTGCCGAAGGTGGCGATGCCGTTGAGCAGATGGGGGATGAAACATTCGCTGGCGGCGGAGCAGAGATTTGCCGATCCATACGCGTTGAGAAACCGCTTCATGCAGAACATGGCGATGCAGTTCTTGACATAGGTCTGTCCGTGATAGACGCAGAGGCTGTTGGCTCCGTAGCGTTCCTTCATGCCGGCAAGCCTGTCCGCGAGCAGATCAAGCGCATCATCCCAGCTGAGCGGTTTCCACGAACCTTTTTCCTTTCTCATGGGATAACGCAGGCGGTCCGGCGCGTACATAACATCAAGGGCCGCATACCCCTTGACGCACAAATCCCCCTTGCCCAGGATATCCTCCTCCCAGCCCTCCACCCTGGTCACCCGGTCTCCGCTCACCGCAACCTGCATCCGGCAGGTCCGCTCACAGATGCTGCAAAACGTTT
>CAZWCD010000009.1:4471-35889 GCA_964632275.1 uncultured Thermodesulfobacteriota bacterium | reverse complement strand
GAGTTGAAGAAGGTTTTGACTGCATCACACTCCTTCAGCCATCCCTGCTGGTCCACGGCAAACAGCAGGTCCATTTGCTCTTGCGGGATGTCGAGTCCGGTCATGTCCAGCGCTCCCTCGTTGGGGAGATATCCGATGGGAGACTGGACCGCGGCAACCTCCCCGCGCCGGCGCTGGAGAACCCATTCGAGCACGCGGAGGTTCTCGCCGAAACCGGGCCACAAATATCTTCCCTGCTCATCCTGACGGAACCAGTTGACCAGGAAGATCATCGGGGGATTGGGGATGCGCATTCCCATGTCGAGCCAGTGGCGCAAATAGTCACCCATGTTATAGCCGGCAAAGGGAAGCATGGCCATGGGGTCGTAGCGGATCTCGCCCTGCTTGCCATACTGGGCCGCGGTGCGCTCGGAGGCCATGGAGGCCGCGACAAAGACCCCGTGGTTCCAATTGTAGGCCTGGAAAATAAGGGGAGCGAGCCGGGAACGCCGGCCGCCGAAGATGAACGCGGAGATGGGCACACCCTCCAGCACGTCAAGGCGGTTGGAACGGGTGGGCACCTGGTCAATGGGCACAGTAAAGCGGGAGTTGCTGTTGGCCCCGGGCACGAGGTTGCCCTTGTCGTCCTTAAGGTCGGGTGACCAGCGCTTCCCGGTCCAGTCCCACCCCTCAACCGGCGCCGGATCATCGTGCCCCTCCCACCACACCGTTTTATCGTCGCGGAGCACAACATTGGTGAAGATGGTGTTCTTCTTGATGGCTTCCATCATGTTCGGGTTGGACTTGCTATTAGTGCCGGGAGCCACGCCGAAACAGCCGGACTCCGGGTTCACCGCCCAGAGTCTCCCGTCCTTGCCGATCCGGAGCCAGGCGATGTCGTCGCCCACCGTCCAGATGCGGTAGCCCTTGCGGCGCAGTCCCTCCGGCGGAACCAGCATGGCCAGGTTGGTTTTGCCGCAGGCCGAGGGGAAGGCGGCGGCAATGTACTCGGTGTGCCCTCCCGGTTCCTCGATCCCCAGAATGAGCATGTGCTCGGCCAGCCATCCCTCCTGGCGGGCAAGCCAGCTTGCTATGCGGAGCGCCAGGCACTTCTTGCCCAGCAGCACGTTGCCGCCGTATCCGGAGTTCACGCTCCAGATGGCGTTGTCCTCGGGAAAGTGCATGATGCGGCGCTTGCTTAAATCAAGCTGCGCCTTGCCATGGAGGCAGCGGGTGAATTCAGCGTTCTGGTCAATGATTTCCAGGACCTGCTTTCCCATGCGGGTCATGATCCGCATGTTGAGGACCACGTAAATGGAATCGGTGAGCTCAACCCCGTATTTGGCAAAGGGCGAACCCACCGGGCCCATGCTGAAGGGGACGACGTACATGGTCCGGCCCTGCATGGAGTTCTTGAAATACTCACGGGCCTCGGCGTAGCCTTCCTCGCGGCTTTTCCAGTTGTTGGCCGGAGAGGCATCTTCCTTTCTATCCGTGCAGATGAAGGTCAGATCTTCGGTACGGGCCACATCATTCAGGGCCGTGCGGTGGAGGACGCACCCCGGCATCAGCTCCTGATTCAGCTCAATCAGCTCGCCGGTGGAGAGGGCCTCCCGCTTCAGCCGCTCCGCCTCTTCAGCCGAGCCGTCGCACCAGTAGACCTTGTCCGGACGGCACATCCGTGCCATTTCCTCGACCCATTTCTTCAACGCGTTGTTTTGAGTAGGCGCATCCATTGTTTCCTCCCTCTTTTGTCTTCTTTGTATCAGGCAATCTTACCGATGTCTTGATATGCACTTGCTTTGTGGCGCGACACTATAAAAGAATCAGGGCCTGGTGTCAACAGCAAAAATATGATGCATATGTAACACGAAAATAAGGTCATTGTAAGGGCGACCGGCCGGTCGCCCCTACAGGTGAATACAAGGCAGCCCCTCATTATTCCGTTTCCTGTCATTCCCCGACGTGATCGGGGAAACTGATAGGTTCTTAGAGGCGCACATCTGAGATTTTTCTCTCAGAAATAGTTATGACCGGTAGGAGCGGCTTTCAGCCGCGAATACATCGCGCCTCAAGGCGCTCCTACCGAAATTTCAAATATCTTTGGCTAGTATTTTAATATTTATTGGTCATCGAAAGGGCACGGCGGGTTACCATGAAAGAAGGGCTGCGGTTGAACATTCGCAGCCCTTCAGCTTTACCTGCAGTGACGAAGGATGAGCGTGTAACGCAGGGGATGGGTGTTTTTCAACAGCCTGTCAGTAATAATCATGTACGATGGGATACACCTCGTCTTCCGGCCGGTCGATTTCGGAGTGAATGCCCGAGTTCCGGCGGGTGCGGCCGGCGACATACTTGAAAACCGGGCCCGAGCACTCTTCATCACAGGCAAGGCAGTCATTCAGGCTGCCATCGGGTTTATTGAAGGGCTCCTGACGGAGCCAGGACGCAAGACAGGGCCACAGGCATTCGCGCGCCGTGTTCTTTGCATTGTAGTACCAGGTTTCCGCGCATGCCGGACTGAAGCCCAGATCCTCAAGGCAGTGCATACTTCGGTTCGGGAACCATACCAGCGCGGAACACCTGCGTACCGGCGTGGTCAGGTCCCGGTGATACAGATAGGTCGCAAGGTCCTGCAGGGTGGAACAGGTCCCGCAATGCCCCTTGTGCGTCACTATGAAATCGCTTTGCTCAGCGGCGGATTCATCATCGAAGGTCGCGATTTCATAATGAACGCGGTCCTCTTGATAGTGAATGGCACAGACCGCCTCTTCCGGATACGCTATCAGGTCTTCATCCTTTAGCTCCCGGTAGGGATCGCCATCAATCCCTATGGGATTGACTATAATCTTGCTGTAGAACGCCTCGATCACTTCCGGAGGATACTCTTGCGTGTCGTTCTCAGCGATTGCCGGCTTTATGGAAACTGATATGATAAGGAGCAGCGCCATCACACACATCGTTGTACTCATGCTGAGTCTGAGATACGGATCGCCTTTTTGGTCTCCACGCACCATGCGCCGCCTTGGTGATAGTGCTGCCCTGTCTTTTAGAGCCGTGTTCAGGGAAGCATCTTTGAGGGATTGCCCAGCTTTTCCGGAAGGTAGGTCTCCATGACGTAATTGAGACCGCGCGCCGCGAAGGCCTGCTGCTCCACGCGAACCCCCATCTTTACCATTTCCTGCAATGCCTGCACCCATTGCTTGTTGTTCTTGAAGAAGGGGTCGTTTTTGATGGCGTCCTGGGCGCGCTTTTTGTCCTTGTCTTCCAGGGGATGGGTGGGCAGGTTATAATCCACGATGTCCTGGGGGGTCACACCGATCAACTTTGCCTGGGGCACGCAGAAAAATTCATTGATGTGCGCGGCATTGCCCGAGCCGACCTTCATGGTGCGGTAAATATTGCCGTAGCCGTACGGGTCTCCGTCGGTAAACACATACACCGGCAGCTTGCAGGAATCGGACAGCAACCGCACGAAACGGCGGTTTGCCCGGGTGGGAACGCCGCCCATGGCGACAATGATGCACTGTGCGTCCCGCCAGTAGGCGTGACCGTTTAAGCGTTCAAATAGCGCGGCGGTTTCCACCGCGAGGATAAATGTGGCCCGGGTGCGAAACTCCAGACCCTCCACCCGGGAAGGGATGGAATAGCTTCCCCTCCCAAAAGCGGTGCAGTCGATCTCTATCTTTTTTCCCGTAGCCGGGTCGATATCAATCACAATCAGTTCGCCCGCCACCGAACCATTCTGCTCGGCCGGAATGAAGCCGAGCTGCTCCCGGTTGACTCCAACCATTGCTTCCATGTCATCCATGATGGCATCGGATTCCGGCTGCTCTTTGAACGCCGCCGGCCCCCACCCCGCCGTACCCGCCTCCGTTCCCCGCTTGGCCGATCCCTTGGATGTGTAGTACACTTCACGCTTGGAGGCGAAGTCGCTGGTGGCGATCAGGTGTTTGGCGAAGGCCATCATCCGCACCGTCTGGGCAAACGGCTTGATGGTCTGGTAGGAAAGGGTGCGCTTGCTCACCTTCTTGCCGATGGCGAAGTAGCCCTTGTCCTTGGAAAAGGAAACATTGGAAAGGCTGCGGATGGGCACCCGCAGTGACGGGCGGCGGCCGTTCTTGATTTCCCTGTGGATGTCCTCAGCCTGGGCAATCAGTCCCTTCATGGCAGGTGAGCGCGAAAGGTCGAGCTGCGCCGACCTCGTAACCGATTTGGCGGCTGCGGGTTTTTGATTTTCCTTGCCTTGCTTTACTTTCTTTTTGTTCATCTACCTCTCCGGAATTGCCTGATTGCACTCCTTCTGAATGCATATTTCCCCCTCACCCCATCCCTCTCCCGCGCGGGGAGAGGGAGCATATTAATTCTCTCTTCCTTTTAGCACGGATGAGGAAACCAATTTATTCCCTCTCCCCATTGGGGAGAGGGTTAGGGTGAGGGGACATTGTTAATCTATTTTTCAAATTTTCCTAGGCAGGTCAGCCCCGGTGTCGCTCCAGCATCACCTTCAGCTTCTCGGTTACCTGTTTCTCCTCCGGTTCAGGCAGATTGAGCAGCTCGCGCAGTCCAATGCCGATGTGGGGAAGATACATTTCAAGATAATCAAGCTTGCGCTGCGCTTCTGCTTCCCGCCGCCGCTTGGAGAGAAACAGCTTGAGCCGGCGCCCGCATTCCTGCAGGGCGAGCACGATCTGCTCCTCGATCTCGGGGTATCCGGCAATGGCCTCTTTCGACTCGCTGGTAAAGGGAACCCACACCGATGCCATGTGCACCACAATGGTAAGCGGCCCCACGGGAAGCGCGGCGCGCGGCTGGTTCAATCCATACTGTCGCCAGTTGGTCTGCACCACCGACTGGTAGGCGCAGCACCCGCCCTGCTGATACAGCAGCGGAACCCGGTTGGCAAACCGGAGCACCCGCGCCGGTTCATCGGCCTCCTGCCCTGCGCCGCCGTAGGCGAGGGCCGCCTCAATGATAAAGGGATTGCCCCGGTACACCGCCGGCGGCCGGGTGGTGGAGGTGTAGAAATCAGCCGGAATGGTCGACTGCAGCCCCTTCTGCAGCTGCTCCTCGCCGATGGGGGCAACGCAATTGGTGGGAGGATTCATGATCCTGGTGCCGGCGATCCCCTGCATCAGCTTCTCCACCTCCTGATGCCCGATGCGCGAGGGCGACAGTGAGGGAGCAAGGCCGGCAGTGGCGCAGATTTCCTCAGCCACCCGCGTCGAAACCCGGGAAAATTCGATTTGCAGAAAACCGGCCAGATTGCGGGCCTGGGTGTCCTTGAGCATTGCCTGGAGCACGCCCATTTCAACGCCGTGGGGATGGGGCTTAATCTCGCTGGTATGCCCGGGGCGCTGGTCGCTGGCCCGTTCATAGACCACCAGCTCTCCCGACGGCTCCTGGTAGCGCACCCGGATGTGCGGGTTGGCAATGACCGTCTGGCGCAGGTACTCGTCCACCGATTGCCGCCCGCGCGTATGCTTGCCCTCGAGTTCAATGGCCACACGGGTGCCGTGGGGATTCTCCCACTCCACCTCCTTGTCGCTGATAATCTCGGGCTTGTTCTTCTTGGTGTCGATCTGCAGCAGAAAATGGTGCGCCGGTTTTCCCGGGTCGGTGCGGCTGATTATTTCAACCGGCTTGCCGGTGGTAAGCATCCCGTACATGCCCGCCGCGCTGATGCCGATCCCCTGCTGCCCCCGGCTCATCTTGAGGCAATGGAACTTTGAGCCATAGAGCAGCTTCGCAAAAATGTTGGGTATCTGCCGTTTGACGATGCCCGGGCCGTTATCCTCCACGGCGATGCGGAAATGGTCATTCCCGAGATCCTCGATGCTCACCAGAATGTCGGGCAGTATTCCCGCCTCCTCGCAGGCATCCAGCGAATTATCCACCGCCTCCTTGATGGCGGTGAGAAGCGCCTTGCGCGGATTATCAAATCCCAAAAGATGGCGGTTCTTCGCGAAAAATTCCGACACCGATATGTCCCGCTGGCGGGCCGCCATGCTCTCCGCCGTTTCCACTTTGTTTTTCTTGAGCGCCCGGACCGTTTCCCGTTCCTGCACTTCCGCTGCGCTCGACTGTCCTCTCATTCCTTACCTTCTTTCCGTCAATGTTGTTATATGCCGCACCCGGTTGCGCATCTGCTTGAAAAAAAACACGCTGCATGACGTCATCGCGGGCATGCAGGAGCAACCGCAAGGGGCTTCATTGCCTCGTGCCTTGAGTATAGGAGAATGGATATTGGGTGTCAAGGAGGAAGATACTACAAAATATAGTGGTAGGCGGTTATGCCGTACGTCTCTTCTTCCATCTTCTCCAGCTTATGCGCACGCACTGCGAACGGCTATAGTATATATTTATTGTTCTTGAGATAGCCGATTATCGCATCGCAGCACTCATTCACCGAGAGTTTTCCCGAATCGATCACCAGCTCGGGATTGTCGGGCTCTTCATAGGGGGCTGAAATACCGGTGAACTCCGCTATCTGCCCGGCGCGCGCCTTTTGGTAAAGTCCCTTGGCATCCCGCTGCTCGCAGATTTCAATGGCGCACTTGACATAAATCTCGACCATGTCCCCGTCTTCAACGATGCTGCGCACCCGGTCGCGGTCCTTTTTATAGGGGGAGATGAATGCGGTGGAAACCATGATCCCCGCGTCCACAAACAGCTTGGCCACCTCGCCGATGCGCCTGATGTTCTCGGTGCGGTCTTCCGGTGAAAAGCCCAGGTTGCTGTTCAATCCGAAGCGGATGTTGTCGCCGTCCAGGACATAGGTGTGGTATCCGGCGTCGAACATCTTTTTTTCAACGGCGTTGGCAATGGTGGATTTTCCCGAGCCGGAGAGGCCGGTATACCAGAGTATCACCCCCCGGTTCCGGTTCACCTTCTCGCGCTCCTGCCGATTCACCAATCCATGATGCCAGGTTATATTCTTGCTTTTTGGATCACTCATGGGCACGCTCCCTCGCTTGATCAATTAGTAACGACGAATGCTTCTCCCCTGCTGGACCGATGCCGCCGCAGCCGCGCCGGTTTTATGCTGCTGATGAAAAAATAGTCCGCACGATCTCCTGTGCCTGTTCATACTGGGCATCACTCAACACCAGCGACCCGTCCTTATTGGAATCGGGTCCTTCGTCAATGCTGAATATTCGTTCCTGCAACGCGGACTGCTTGCGGATGTTCTCCGGGATGGCCGGCGCCACGCCGATGGCCGCCTGTATGTCATCCGGGAATTTGCCCGGATCGGCGGTTTCATACACCACCGCCGGCCGGTCATGCATCCCGCCCAGGAATGTATCCAGCGCCCTCCAGCCCACGGCGCCATGGGGCTCGATGATGATGCGGAAGCGTTCATACACCTCGCGCATCGCCTGATAGTGATCGGGATTGCTCACGCTCATTGACCAGAGATCCCTGCGCATGGCGCTCAGGTCGGGCTGCACATCGATCACGCCTTCCTGCATGACCTTTCCCCGCCCATCCCGCTTATCAGAGACGTGGCCGCCGTACAGATCAACCAGCCGGGCAAAATTGCTGGGATTGGAAACGATCATGGCGGAGGATGGCGACTTGATGGACGGCCTCACCACATATTCCCCCGTTTCCAGGAAGTGGGGAAATTCCCGGTTTTCATTGACACCGCACACAATTTTCCCGATGGGCAGACCCATCTCCCGGGCGACCACCGTCCCCATCATATCCCCGAAGTTTCCCGAAGGCACGCTGGCAACCAGCGGCTCCCCGAAGCGCGCCACCCGTGAATAGGCAAAAAAGGGATAGACGGCCTGGGGCAGGAGCCTGCCCAGGCTGATGGAATTAGCCGAGGTAAGCCGCTCGGCATCCTTGAACACCTCACGGGCAAACGCCTTGTCGCCGAGCAACTGCTTCGCCAGCGCCTGGCACACATCGAAATCCCCGTTCACCTCAAAGGCATAGATGTTGTCCTGCAGGGTGGTCATCTGTCTTCGTTGCCGCTCGGTGATGGAGCCTTTCGGGAAGAACACCAGGTTATCGACATTTTCCTGGTTATGCAGGGCATCAGCGACCGCCCCGCCGGTATCGCCGCTGGTGGCCACCGCCACCATCCGCCGGCGCCCCGACCGTTTCAGAAAATAATTGAGTATCCGGGCAAAAAAACGGGCCGCGTAATCCTTGAACGAGTAAGTCGGTCCCCGTGACAGCCACATGAGGTATGTTTCACCGGTGACATGCTGGACGGTTGTCGGGATGACCCGGTCGTCGTAGGCATCATCCAGTATCCGTTCCAGGTCCTGCGGATCCACTTCATCCTTCAGGAAAGGATTGAGAACGGCAAAGGCGATCCGGGCATAACTGAGATCGCGCATGGCTTGTATCGACGAGGCGTCAAGCTTCGGGATGTCCGCGCGACTGCACATATAGAGGCCGTAGTTGGCGGCAAGGCCCCTCATCAAAGCGGTCTCAAAGGAAACCCGCTCCATTGTATCATTGGTGCTGTAATAATACATACCGCCCCTATGCCCCTGCCGCCCGGCTCAGGCCGCGATGCCCGCTCCCGTAGGCGCAACACAAGCGCTGCCGGCGGGCCGGGAAACTCTCAGCCGCCCGATCAGAATTCGTGAGCAGGGTAACAAGGAATGCCGGCATTGTAAAGGGGAAGTTGCAATGAAACACAAGGGGAATAGTATTTTCAATGACGAAACGTACTATTCCCCTTTGCTTACTCACGTTTGATGCGGCAGATGTTCGGAGATGCCATACCGCCGAGAAACCGGCGGCTCGCAGATCACACTCACCCACCGCAGCCCATGCCGGGACGCCGCAAAAAAAACCGGTTCGCAGATTTACATCCTGCCGGCCGCTTTTCTCTTGGATGCCTTTAAGTTATTCACCTTCTTTTCTTCCTTGGGCACATCAAGCGCAACATGGGTGGCGAAATTGCACTTGCCGCTTTTCCACTTCATCTCCGGCTGAGGATATGAAGCGCAGTACTTGCCCGCCGGATATTCCTTTATCCGGGCGCAGCCATCGCAGCTCGCTACGATGGTGTAGCAGGTGCCGCCATTAAAGTTGCACCCCTTTTTTGTCATAAATAAACAATCGGTTCCCACTTTGACGGTTTGGCAGATCATACAACATGCTCCTTTCACTATTATTTACTGAAGACCCATCGCGTACGCAGCAAGCCCCAACCTCCATACAAAAAAACCGATTTGCATGTACCAGCAGATCAGCAGGCAAACCGGCTTCATCACAACCAAGTGCCAACTTTTTAACCTCGTACATTAAAATATTATTTATATAATGTCAATAAAATTTTTTTATATTTTTTGTCCTCATCGGCGGTTCCTGAAAAAACTTTAAATATTAATATATTATCCCCTTATCCCCGGCCGCATACGAACATGCCGTCGTTGAGCCCAAAAAAAACCCCTGATGATTTGATTATCCGGCAGAAATATGTTCTTGTTTATGCAACAAAGGAGATGAAGATGCCGCGTCGATACTATTGCATACCATTACTGCTGGCGGTTTTGCTGGAAGGCTGTGCCCATGAAATCCGGATTGATTCCGGCACCTATCTGCGTAATCCGGCGCTTTACCAACATAAAGATGTTGTGATTACCGCGGATCTCCCCCAGGTCCTTGATAACTATGAGGCGTTTCGGGGGACCACCATTGAAACCTCCGCCCGCATTGCCCACTTTGAAGAGAGGGATTCGGTAGCCTGGCATCTCATCCTGGAAAAGGAAGGGAAGGAGCTGCGCGCCTATGAGGACAGCTTCTTAAAATTTGTTCCTGCCGATGCCGTCTACCTTGCGCGATGGGCAAAAAATGAAGGCGGATACGTAACCGCCCGGGGAAAGCTGCTGGAAGGGAGAATGGAGCTTGACCAGCTTGCTTATAAAACGTTAATTGTCAACACCAGCTCTATTCCCACCTGATTCTAGGTGAACCGCTTCAGGCTGAAGCGGCATATATCGAACCCATTACCCCTTCCCCTTTCTGAAGCGCCATCTTCGGCGCTCTTCATGGGCGGTTTCAAGGGCGGGAGCGGGCCGTTCCGTCTGCCATACATAAATCTCCCGGGCAATTTCCTCCTCCAGGGCAATCTGATTGCTGCCGCAGACAATGACAAATGAGGGGTAGCGCTGGTGAACCGATACCCGCGCCCCGGGAATAATCCCGAAATGCGACAGCTTGTGCATGCGGCTGTTTGATCGGGTATTGACATAGGCTACCTTGACCTCTTCCCCAACCTGCGCGTCGGCTAGCGGCCGGACAACGCTGGAAACGGTGGTGAAAGCCTGCCGGCAGCACTCCCCTTCCGGAATTTTCCCCCCGTGGGGACATTCACGGGGATGTCCGAGCAGGGTGCAGATACTGTCCACCAGCTCCGGCGCGAGCACATGCTCAAATTCACAGGCCCCCGGCTCAATGTCACCCAAGGCCATGCCCAGCACATCGGTCAACAATCGTTCCGCCAGCCGGTGCCGCCGTATGATCTGCTTTGCCGCGTCACTTCCCTTGTCGGTCAGCGCGATGTGATCACCCTGCAGGGTTATGTACCCGTCCTCGCACAGCTGCGCCACAACACCCGCGTCACCGGCGCCGCCGCTGTGGCTCTTGAAGCTTTCCACATCTGATTCGTTGTTTTCCACCAGGTGCCAGATGGTTTCCAGATGCTCATCCCGTTCCTGTCGTTCCATGGCATGTCGCTCCTTGGGTTAACGCTCACCCTTGCTGCAGTCATCGCAGTACCCGGTAATCTCCAGTTTGTGGGCCACCGACGTGAATCGGTTCTTCCGGGCAATATCGTCAAGTGCATCTTCCAGGGACTGTCGGTAGAATTCGATTATCTTACCGCATTTAATACAGATCAGATGTTCATGGTGCAGGTGATCGTATACATGTTCATAGCGGGTGCGCTTGTCAACGAACATCACCCTTCTGATCAGACCGCTTTCTTCCAGCAGGGGAAGCGTCCGGTACACCGTTGCCCGGGATATCCTGCGCTCCCCCGTCGCACGCAGCTTGAGGTACAAGTCGTCCGCCTCAAAATGAGTATCCATCGCACAGACCGCCTCCACTATCCTTTTTCTCTCGGGCGTATACTTTAAACTTTTTTGCTTGCAATAGCCGCGCAGCAGCGTTTCTACTTTACCCGCCGGTATCTTCATAGCCGCACCATGATCATGTGCCGTTCACGACTGAAACACCCTCATCAGATGATGTATCAACCCGCCTATCAGAATGGAAGAGCCGGTTATGACGAACACCATGGAGAGCGCATGCTTCCATCCAATCTCTTTTATCATCGCCATAATGTTGGCAAAGCAGGGCATGAAAAGCGAGATGGTTATGGTCCCCACGCAGGCCTGGACATAGTCGATCTCCCCCGATTTCAGCAAATGCAGCAGAATGACCGCCCCGGCTTCGCGGCGGGCAATGCACAGCAGGAAAACCTCAACGCATTTTATGGGCAGCCCGAGGAATGAGACCACCACCGGCGCAAGGAATGCCTTCACCAGATCCAGGATGAACAGCTTCTCCATGACAAAGAGGACACACGCCCCCAGCACAAAAAGCGGCACCGTTTCAACGGCAAACCACTTCAGGCGATAATATGTCTTCATCAGCAGATGCTTGAGCGAGGGAACGCGGATAACCGGAATCTCCAGTATAAAGTCGGTGCAGGATTCCTCCTTGATGATCCGGTTTAAAATGACCCCGGCAACAATCTCGACCAGGGCAAGCACGCCGAAGACCAGGAGAAACGCCGACAGGGGGAAAAAAGCCAACACGGCAATGTTGATGCCGAGCTGGGCGGAACAGGGGATGGCAAAAGCGATGAGAAAGATGGCGATCAGCCGTTCCTTTCTGGAGTCAAGTATCCGGGTGGTCAAGGTTGCCGCGGTCTTGCACCCGAAGCCCAGAATAATGGGCAGCACCGATTTGCCGCTTAATCCCACCTGCTGAAAAAAACGGTTGCTCAGGATGCATAAATTGGGGAGATACCCGATATCCTCCAGGATGTTGAGCACGAAATAGAACAGCGCCAGAATCGGCACCACCGTGCCCACCGCGTTTGAAAAACCCAGGGTCAGGATTCCGTAATCCCCCACCAGAAAATCGCGCCAGAAGCCAAAGGGCACAAGGCGGCCGATCCATGAGGTGAGCGGATTGAAAAGGTGTTCATTGATATAGGTGACCAGCACGATGGTCCCCAGCTTCCCCACCAGCAGATAGGTTGCATAGACAATGCCGCCTAAAATAAACCATCCATACACCGGATGGCGGGCCAGCGTCCCGAAACGTTCCAGGAGCCGGCTGGCGGTGAGGGGCATGGTTCCGGAAACCGCGCGCACCATCGTGTCTGCCCACTCATTGCGGTGGTTGAACACAATGCGACTGATCGGGGTGGTAATGCCGTTCCTGATGCCGCGGGCCGTCTGTGCCGCATGCCGGCGCACTGCCTCTCCATACTGCTTGTGCACCCATGATTCTATCGACGCATCTCCCAGCAAGAGCAGGAGCAGCAGCGCGGAGGCGGGCGGGTTGTGCGCAGGAAAACATCGGGCTACTTGTTCCAGATGCCCCTGGATGAGTTCCCTGTGCCTGAACCCGTTGGAAGGGGGCTTGGTATCGAGGATGGCTTTCCGCAGATCCGACAGGCCCCTGCCTTCACTGGCAACCGTTTCAATGACCGGCACCCCCAGGCGGCGGCTCAGTTCGGCGCCGTCAATGTCTATGCCCTTTTTCCCGGCGCCGTCGATATTATTAAGACAGATGATCATCGGGGTGGCCAGCTCCAACAGCTGAGAGGTGAGCAGGAGGGAGGTTTTCAAGTTGGCCGCGTCGATACACTGAATGATGCACTCGGGATGCTCGGTAATCAGGATATCCCGTGTCACAATCTCATCTTCCGACTGTATTTCCAGGGAATAAATGCCCGGGGTGTCGATCAGCTCAAACTGTTTGCCCCCCGCGGTAAGTGTTCCCCGGGCTATTTCTATGGTGGTGTAGGGATAGTTGGCAACGACGGAATACTCTTTGGTGAGATGATTGAACAAAGAGCTTTTGCCCACATTGGAATTGCCGACGATAACTATTTTATTTTTATGAACCGCAGCGTCATTCATGCTATTCACATTAGAGCCAGTCCACTAACGTCCGCACCCCCTCCCTGTTCACCATGTTTCACATATCTGTCACCAGCTTAACATAATTGAGACTCAATCTCAATAGTAAAATACCTTTCTCCTCGCTGACCTTTCCATTACCTGCCCGTCGCCATTCCAAGGTTACTCGTGCGCTGGACCGCTTTTTTTGTAATTTGTATTGACACCTTCCTGTGAACATATTATGAATTAAAATAATGACTTCGGGCATTTATGCGGGCTTCGGGCAACCTATCACGCGCGGTTGACCGGTATCGGGCAACCGGGGGACGGTTCTTCAACAAACACCGCGCGGGAGCTTGAGTTACATCCGGGTATATTTTTCCCAACCATTGTTTCATTATGCCTTGAAGCGAAAGGGGTGTGCAATGATTCGTTCTGAACTGATCAAATATCTGTCGGAAAAGGTCGGCGTAACTCATGAAGTGGCGGAATTGGCGCTGAATACCATTTTCAATGCCATGACCGAGGCCATGGCAAAAGATGAAAGCATAGAAATCCGGGGGTTCGGAAGCTTCAAGGTACGTCACTACGCGGGACGAAAGGGAAGAAACCCGAAATCAGGCGAAATTATTGCGGTACATCCAAAAAGAAGGCCGTTTTTCAAGGTGGGAAAAGAATTGAAAGAGCGGGTCAACAAGCCCTAATCCCCTTATCCATCAAAGAGGACGGAACACGCCATGAAACAGGTTATTCTCATCATTGACGACGCAGAGGAAATCCGCAGCAGTTTATCCGCAATTGTTGATCAACTCGGCTTTACCCCCCTCACCGCCAACAACGGATTGGAAGCGCTGGAACTGCTGCAGTCGGAGCGGGTGGATCTGATCATTACCGATTTGATGATGCCGCAGATGGACGGCATGAAGTTCATCGTCAAAAGCCGGAGCATCAATCCCAAGATTCCCATTGCGGTCATCTCCGCGTACGGTGACGTAAAGAATGCCACCTTTGCCCTGACCCGGGGCGCCTTTAACTTCATCACCAAACCGTTCAGCATTAAGGAGGTTGAAAACATCATCAATAAGGGATTGCGGCTGCGGGAGCTGGCCCTGGGCACTGATAAGATTTTAAAAAACATTCGCAATCGAACCGAGATTGTCATTCCCAGCTACCCTCACCTCATCCCGTCGGTCACCTTTTACATCCTCAAGGAGTGCCAGTGGCGCGGCATCGATGATGAAAGCATGCTCAACAATATTTCTGTCTGCGCTGATGAAATGCTCACCAACGCACTCACCCACGGCAATAAGGGAAGTGCGCATAAGCATGTTTCCATTGTGCTTTCCTTTGATGCCGAGAAGTTCTCCCTGACCGTCCAGGACGAAGGCGAGGGGTTTGAGGCAAAGGAATACTCGCAGCAGATGAAGCAGAATCAGCTTGATATCCCCGCCAAACGAGGCCTCTTCATCGTGGAATATCTGACCGACAAGGTATCGTTCAACGAACGGGGCAATGAGGTCACCATCACCCTCTATCTGAACGGCAGCAGATCAAAGGCCAAGGACAACTGAGGGTAGTATCGGATATCCCTTCCCAACCCTCATCGATAGAATCCTGAGATAGGCAGCGTTTTTCTGGAGGGACGCGCTCCGTCGCGTCCGATTATCATAGCGGCCACGACAGAGCGTGGCCCTCCACCACCGACTACAGGCAGGATTTGTCTGATTCCCTCGAAAGTAAAATCACTCAATCCCATATTCCTCCATCTTGGCATACAGGGTTGACCTGGAAATATTGAGCATGCGCGCCGCCTTGAGCTTATTGCCGTTCATGCGTCTGAGCATGCGTGATATCATCTTTTTTTCCGTGCGCTTGATGATCTGCTGCAGGCTCACGTTGTGCCGCACCCCATTCCACCCTACAGGGGGGCGCCACACCGCCCGCACCTCCGGCGGCAGATCCGCAATACCGATCGCCTCGCGCTCGCAGAGCATCAGTACCCGCTCAACAATATTTCTCAGTTCCCGCACATTGCCGGGATAGCTGTATTCCGTCAGCTGGCCAAGGGCTTCGGGCGTAAACTGCCTGGGAATGCCGTGCTGTCCATTCAGCTTGTTCACAAAATATTCTATCAGCGCGGGAATATCTTCCCTGCGCTCGCGCAAAACCGGCAGGTGGATGGTAAGCACATTGATGCGGTAATAGAGATCTTCTCTGAACGTGCCCTTCTGAAGCATGCAATGCAGATCCCGGTTGGTGGCCGCAATAATGCGCACACTCACCTTTTTTTCTTCCGGGCTTCCCACCGGACGGAAGGTGCCCTCCTCCAGCACCCTGAGCAGCTTCACCTGGGTATCCGGACTCATTTCACCGATCTCATCCAAAAAGAGGGTGCTCCCCGCGGCCATCTCGAAAACACCCAGCTTATCTGCCACCGCACCGGTGAACGCCCCCCTGACATGTCCGAAAAGTTCCGACTCCAGAAGATTCTTGTTCAGCACCGAACAGTCAAGGGTGATAAAAGGCTGACGGCTTCTCACGCCGCTGCGGTGGATGGCCCGGGCGATCAGTTCCTTACCGGTGCCCGTCTCACCGGTTATCAGCACCGGCGATTCAGAGAGCCTGGTACTTTCAACCAGCCGGAGAATCGCTGTCATGGCGTGGCTGCTGCCGATTATCGTATGCTCGTTGTGCATATGCTCTGGAGTGCGCCCTCGTCATGGCGTGATTATCGCAAAACGGTTATAATCCCCTCCCGGTTGGTTCCGTCCGCACCAGTTTCCTCCTTTGCAAATTACATGCTCGATAACTGCTTCCGGGAAAAATCCTCTTAAATCAGCCAGGCCGGCGGTTTTCATGCCAGGGAAAAGCAGACATGATAAAGCGCCTGGTTATAAAGCAGGACGCCGGGCGCACACACAATCCTCAGCACAACAATTTTATTGACTTTTTATCTGTAGTAATACAAAAACACTCTCTTAATAATGGACAGGAATGTAATTCACACGAAGGGATCAGCCTTTATTGTTTGATAGGGCTGAAACATTGAACGAAGGGTTGCGGGATGAAACGGCTGCTGTTGCGCATCACCGTCAGTTTGATGACCGGTGTACTCTGCACTGCATGTTGCAGTGTCGCACCTGTGCTGCGGTTGGTAATCGATTGCAAAAATGACAAGATGCAGGGCGTCCACAGCAACCTTGCACGGGTTGACGATATACGCATCCCGGGTCCGGCAGGTGAAATACCGCTGCGAATCTACGCCCCCCGGGAAGGAAGTCTGCTACCCGTTCTCATCTGGCTGCACGGCGGGGGATGGACATTGGGCAAGCTCAATTGCTTCGACGCACTGTGCGCCCATATTGCTCGCAGCGCCGACTGCGTGGTGGCATCGGTCGACTACCGCCTGGCCCCCCGCCACAAATTCCCTGCCGCGGTTGACGATTCCTACGCGGCCGCGGCTTGGATCGCTGAGAACGCGGCAACGATCAACGGTGATCCCGCCCGGATTGCCATCGGCGGGGGCAGCGCGGGAGGAAACCTTGCCACAGTGGTGTGCCTGATGGCACGGGATAAGGGCGGCCCCCCCTTGATTTTTCAGCTTCTCGCCTTTCCGTCGACCAATATCGCCACCCTTGACACCGAATCCTACCGCACCTACGCTAAGGGCTATGGTTTGACGCGGTTTCACGCGAAGTGGTTCTGCAAACAGTACCTGAAGTGTCCCGAAGATGGCGCCAATCCCTACGCCTCCCCCCTGCTTGCCCCTGACCTGTCCAATCTCCCTCCGGCGCTTATTCTCACCGGTGAATATGACGTGGTGCGAGACGACGGCGAATCGTATGCGAAGCGGCTCAGGGAAGCCGGCGTCGAGACGCGGCTCATTCGCTATGATAACAAGGGTCACATGGCCTATTGGACCGTTACAGGGGACACCGCCGGTATCGCGGTGGAACAAGCGGTGGAGGCGCTCAAGAAAGCCTTTGAGAAATCATGATCGGCAGAACCATACCTGCCAGGCAATCAAGGGAGGACGGCGTTGACCGCGCTCAGGGCGTCAGCTCTGCCCCAGCCGGATGAATAGTTGGGGTGAAGTATGCTGGTGTGTTTCGCGGTTTTTTTAAGAATGGACTCGATCTCATCCACGCTGAGGTCGGGCCGGGCATCGAGCATGAGGGCGATGATGCCGGTGACATGTGGCGCCGCCTGTGACGTGCCGGAGATTGTCTGATATGAGCCTCCGGGTGCTGACGAAACAACTGCGAAACCGGGCGCCGCAAGGTCCGGGAAAATCTTCCGGTCACAGTTTCCCGGTCCCCGGCTGCTGAACGCTGCCACCCGGTCGAGCATGGTGGTCGCACCAACCGCGATGGTTTCCGGGTAATTGCCCGGGCTTTCCCCGGAGAAAAATCTGGGTCCCGAATTTCCGGCGGAGAAAACCGGAATGATTCCCGCCTCACGCCATGCCCTAATGTCATCGCGCAATTCTTCAAGGCACCAGGGGAAACTGTCATACAAGGTGAATCCCCAGGAACAGTTCACCACATCGGGCGCGTCATCGGTGAGCGGATCCCCGTCGGGATCCATGAACCACTGAAAAATCCCGTGCACATCCGAGCTCAGCGCCGCGTCACCGGCATCGTTCCATATGCGCGCCGCAATCCATGACGCCCCCGGCGCAACCCCGATGTGCGTTCCACTTGCATCGCCGCCCAGTATGATGCCCGCGACATGCGTGCCATGACCGGTCACCGCGCCCGCGACGTCAACCGGAAAATCGTGCTCCCCGTGGGGATCATACCAACTGTTGGCTCCGCCGCGATATTTTTCGGCGAGGTCGGGATGCGTGCCATCAACACCGGTGTCGAAGATGCCCACCACCGCCCCTTCCCCGTCATACCCTTTTCCCCACACCTCCGGGGCCCTCACCTTCTCGATGTTCCAGGTATACGGTGACTCTGCCTGTAGCGACGAGGCGGGCAGGATAGTCGGCAGCGGAAGAGGATAATCCTCAAGCACCATCTCTACATCGTTCCGTTCAGCTATGGTTCTGATTACATCCGGTACCGCCTTTATCGCAAGTCCGTTGCAGATCCACAGCGGTTTATACGTTGCCACCCTGCCCTTCGTCTGTTCCCGCTCGAGCATTGTGATTATGTTCTGCTGGCTTTTCAAGGCCGTTTGCCGGCAACGCTCAATGAGCCGCTTCGACCGCTCGGCCCTTTCATTCCTGTCCCTTTGACCCTCCATGGTGTTAAATACCGGCCTCTCTGCCATCCGCACCATCACCGACATCATGGAGTTAGCATGCTGTGAGGGGAGTGACTGAAGCAAGGATGGGGACAACTCCCCGGCTGATGCGAAAGCGCCGTGGAGGAGAAAAATAATAAAGAAACTTTGTTGGATTACCTTTTTCATATTTGTGCTGTGTCAGCAGTTTTACTCATTTTTAAACCCCATGACTGTTGGAACACCTTGACATCGGTGCGTCATTCTGCGGCTCGACCGCAGAATCCAGTTGTTGTATTAGTGGATCCTGCGATCAAGTCGCAGGATGACAAACCTTACAACATTCCGCTTCATTGTCATTTCGAAGGAGCATAAGCGACTGAGAAATCTTATAAGATTTCTCACGTTCGTTCGAAATGACCGTGACTCCCCATATAACGAAAACAAGGATGAGAATTTAAACCTATTTTCGCATTAAAGTTTAAAAAACCCCCGGAACGCATGCACCGCCGCCACCCGGTCATTCCGGCGGGAACCAGTTCTCGCCCGCCAGCAGCAGGGTGCCGCGCAGGGTATAGCGGAGTGGAATATTATAAATGATCATCCTTCCCCGCCACCCGACTGCCGGTATGAAACCGAACATGATGCCGGTGTAATCTTCCCGAATGGGAACAGAGAAGAAGGCAAAAAAAACGAAGTCGGTGTAGAAGGAGTCTTCGGCGGCCTCGCAGGCGGCAAGCGATTCATCGCACAGGTAGACCGCGCCGTCCGCAAAGCCGAAGTAGGAGTTCTGCGGGTAGAGTTTCCACAGGGTATTGCTGATGGGGTGCAGCTGGGGAGCAACCGTCTGAGAAAAGCATGGAAACGGTGCCGCAAACAGTATAAGCAGCAGAATCAACAGATGTTTATGCATGTAAACCCGGAAATTGTTCACCCTGAAGTTGATAAATCACTATCAACTATATCCCCCTCACCCTAACCCTCTCCCACGAAGGTGCGAGGGAACTTTGCCTCTTATCCGTTTCTGATGATGGAGGGCCACGCTCTGTCGTGGCCGTTAGAAAGATCGGACGCGACGGAGCGCGTCCCTCCATAATTATTCCGATACTTCTTATAACACAGCAGAGATTGCTTCGTCCCCCGCCCAAGCGGGGTTCCTTGCAACGACAGTTTTTTTCTGTCTTTTATTATAGGTTAGTTCTGGGACATGACACTAATAGCTGACGGCTGCGTATGCATCAACCAGACCGTACCCGTACCGCTCATCCCAACCGGGCGTTCCCAGATCCTGTGCCGTATCCTGGAGAATCTGCCTGATCTCATCAGGTCCGTACTCAGGATGGATCGATTTTACCAGGGCTGCCACCCCCGCAACATGAGGTGATGCCATGGATGTCCCACTTGATAACCAATAACCCCAGCCGATCCCGAACGCCCAGAAGGTTTCCTGCATAATACCATCCTCATAATCATAAATCTCCGCATCCCCGCCGGGAGCTACAAGGTCAAGTTCATCACCGTAATTAGAATAGGAGGCCAGCTCTTTATCATAGCGGACGGCGCCCACCGCTATGCAATGCTCATAGGCCGCTGGATAGAGAATCGCTTCGGTACCGTCATTCCCCGCGGCTGCTACCACGGTTACCCCGCGTTCATAGGCATAGTCGACCGCTTCTTCCAGGAAATAGGAATCGGCGGAAGTGCCTAAACTCAAGTTTATCACATCCGCGCCATTGTCAGTCGCCCAACGGATGCCGTTAACAATCGAGTAAATGAATCCGCCACCGAGGAATGAAAGAGCCTTGACCGGAAGCAGCCTGGCGTTATAGGCAATTCCCGCCACGCCGGTTCCGTTGTCCGTCTCCTGGCCGATGGTACCGGCCACGTGGGTTCCATGCTGGTTAAAATCTATGCCGCCGCGAATGCCGGTAATGGCATTATACCCCAGCATAAGCCTGTCGTTAGAAAAAGAGCCGAAGCCATCCCTGCCGAAGGGATTGATGCCGGTATCCACAACCGCGACCACGACGCCCTCCCCGGTGCTGATGTCCCATGCATCAGGGAGATTGATCTGGGGAAAATTCCATTGCAAGGGAAAATATGCATCGTTTGGAACAGCGCAGACGGTTGCATAGTAATTCGGCTCCGCATAGGCAACCTCCGGCCGCCTCGCATATGCCTCAATCATCTCGCTTTCCCTGTCCGGCTCGAAAGACACAATCTGGTAGTTGTTATTATAGCCCCGTTTCCATCCCTTAACCTTCAAGTCACGGTGAACTGTATCCGCGGACTGGGCTGAAACCCCTGCTCTAAATTTAATCAGCAGCTCTCCCGCAGCGCATAGGCGGCCATTAACCGAGCGGAGCGTGCCGATTTCAGATGCATGCACGCATACAAAAGGCACGCAGACCGTCAGCACAGCAAAAAAAATAGCGACACGTAGCTTTTGCAACATCGTCTTCCTTTCTCATTATGAGATTGCTTCGTTCGTCCCGGCGGGACTCCTCGCAATGACGGCTTTCTTCTTTCACAAGTTTATATATGATACTGCAGGTAAAATAGTTTTCAGGCTACTTCGTCATTCCAGCAGGCTGCAGCGGCTGTTGATACCGGTCGAGAAACAACTATACGACAAACCCGCGTCGTTGCGAGAAGCTGCGTTTAAGCGGCAACGAAGCAATCCCGCCATTGTTTCGTTTGTCTCCCTCTCGCGATGAGTTTTTATCAAAAGTCTACGGGGGTCCGGCACCTGCGAAAAATCGTTACATGAAAGAACATAACATATAAATTTGTATTCGGCCACGCGCACACATACCTTAACAGAAAATAGTGTCTGATGGCGTAAGGGCGACCGGCCGGTCGCCCCTACAGCGGAATAAAATACCGGGTCGCCGCTTTTACGGAGATTTACCTGACCGGTAGGAGCGGCTTTCCGCCGCGAGCACATCGCGCCTGAAGCGCTCCTATCGACATTTCAAATATCTTTGGCTGGTGTTTTATTTAAACGTATACTGGAGGGAAAAGTATGCGCCGCGGCCCGCGCCATCCACCACGCTGTATCTCCCCCGGGAGGTGTAGCTCTCGTTAAAGCTGTTTCGCAGCTTTAACGACATCCCCAGCCGGTCATGCCAGATATGCTTGAGCGAAACGTTACAATCAACCAGCAGATACGGGGAGAGGCTGCCGGTTCTCGAATAGAAGGGATTCTCACCGGTCTCCCGCTTCATGTAATAGGAAAAGTTAAGATTGGCCGAAACGCGCTCCCGGAAATCATAGGTCGCCCCCCAGTTAAAGGTTCCCCGCGGCGCGTTGAGTGCGCTTTTCAGGCTGATTTCTTCAACCTGGCTGAGATCGGAACTGGGCAGGCTGATCTGCGACACAAATTCATCACGATTCTTAAACAGGTAGGAAATATTTCCATACAAGGACAGCGGGCTGACCGGGCGGTAGTGGGCGGAAAATTCTATTCCCTTCACGTGATCACGCCCCCGACTGCGAACGATGCCGAAGGCGACTTCTTCCACGATGTCCTTCAACTTGTTGTAGAAAAAATTGCCCTTCAGCGAAAGATTCTCTCCGTATCGATAGCCCAGCTCCGCCTCCCAGCTTTCTATCTTCTCGGTGTCGAGGTTGCTTTCGTTGACCACCAAATAGCGGGCAGGTGTGCGAAAAGCCCTCCCGTAAAGCAGCTTGAGATTGAAATTTTCCAGGAAGGACCAACTCAGGCCAATTCGGGGGCTTACCGAATTCTCATAGTCGTCGGGCTCATCATAGCGCACCCCCGCCGTCAGCTCAAGATCATCGGTTATCCGGTACTTATCCTGAAAATAGAATGAATACAGGTAGGACTCGAACGACGGGATGATGGTGGTACTCCGGCCATCGAGTATCTTGAGCCGCCACTGGGTGCTGTCGGCATCATTATATTTCATCGAGTAGCCGAGGGTCATGAAGTTCTCAGGCAGGAAATTGAAATCAAACTTTCCTTCAAACCCGTATTGCCAGTTTTCCGTCTTGGCGGTATACCAGTACAACTCATCCTTGTTCTCAAACCGTTCGAGGTACGCGGCCAGCAACAGACTGGATGATGATCCTATTTCCGTGGTGTATGTGGCCTGCAGGAAGGAGAAGGGGCTGTTTTCCTCTCCGCGGAAGCTGCGGCGCGGAGTGGAGAAAAATCCCTGCCATTGCTCGCGGATGCGGTCCTCCCAGGGGGGCAGTACATACCCCGCTTCCCGCGAGAAGGCGGAAGCAAGCGGGAGCAGCGCCTGCACGGGATTGATTTCGTACTGGTTGAAATTTTTATAGTGTGACAGCCGCCCTGAAAGCTCAAGATGATCCTTGTAACGGACCTTGCCGTAAAACTCGGCCGCGTAGTCCCTTTGCCGATCATTGAAGCCGGGCAGGTTGTGCTCAAAATCAGCGGTGGCGGTATAGTTCGCGGAGAGAAGCACGTCCACGTCACGGACATTATAGCCGGAAAGGAGACTGTAGCGCTGGGTGTCAAACGTGCCCACTTCCGATGCTACCGTGGTCCCCTGCAGGTCTTTCCCTTTCTTGGGCACCAGGTTGACGATTCCCGAGAAGGCATCAGCGCCCCACAATGCCGATCCCGGCCCCCTGATAATCTCGATTTTTTCGAGATAGTCCAGCGACAGCTCCGTCTCCCGCGGATAGTCCCGGGTAGAGGTGTCATTGGAAAAAGGCACGCCGTCCATCAGCACCAGGAAGGAATCGGGCAC
This sequence comes from uncultured Thermodesulfobacteriota bacterium, assembly GCA_964632275.1. Taxonomy (GTDB): domain Bacteria; phylum Desulfobacterota; class WTBG01; order WTBG01; family WTBG01; genus CAZWCD01. The sequence goes on along the minus strand of CAZWCD010000009.1, from coordinate 12,827 downwards.
CCCGCGCAAATACATCCTGTTTTTCGTCTCATTGCGGTCGGCAAAAAAACCGGGAACGCTGGAGAGGGCTTCGGCGAGGGTGCGATACCGCTTGAGCTCCTCGCCGCCAATGATGGTCACCGCCGCCGGCGCGCGCCGCAGCGGCTCTTCACGGCGCGAGGCAACGGTAACGGTGTAGAGATCTTCACCGACGAACATGACCTTGGTGTCCTTGAAAACCTCCTCCACGTTTTTATCGCCGGGTTTCCCGCTGCCCGATTCGGCCTGGAGCCAAGGCGGATGCGCGAGAATACTCAGGGCGCAACATGCAATTAGTATGACGGCTCGGCTAGTCTTCATCGGTTTCCTCTTCCTTCAGATTTTTCAGCAGCACCCGGAATTTGCCCCGGGTCAGGCCCAGCAGCTTGGCTGCCCTGCTCTGGTTGTTGTCTGCGGCGGCCAGCGCCTGCCTGACCACATTCCGTTCAAGCTTTTCAAGGTCGATCCCCTCGGGGGGCAGCACCACATCCGCATCCACCTCTTCTTTTTCCTGCCCGGTGAAAGAAGGCAGAGCCAGGTGGGAGACATCGATTTTCCCGTCGGGGGAATGGATGACCGCCCGCTCAATGGTGTTTTCCAGTTCCCGCACATTACCCGGCCATCCCTGCTTCAGCAGATAGGCCTTTGCCGGCTCGGTGATGGCCGGGTGCGGCTTGCCCATGGCCTGGGCGAAGTTTTTGAGAAAGTGCTCGGCCAGGGAAATGACATCCTCCCTTCTCTCGCGCAGGGGAGGGATGTAGATGGGAAACACCTTGATGCGGAAGAGCAGGTCCTTGCGGAACTGATTGTCCGCGGCGAGCCGGTCGAGGTCCTTGTTGGTGGCGCCGATGACCCGGACATCAACCTTCACCGATTCATTACCCCCCACCCGCTCAAATTCCTTCTGCTCCAAAATCCTAAGCACCTTGGCCTGCGCTGCCAGGCTTAAGTCGCCGATCTCATCCAGCAGGATGGTCCCATTGTGGGCCTGCTCGAACTTTCCCTCCTTACGCTTCTGCGCGCCGGTGAACGCCCCTTTCTCATAGCCGAAGAGCTCGCTTTCGATCAGCTCCGAGGGAATGGCCGCGCAGTTGATGGCCACGAAGCGGTGCTGGCTTCGACTGCTGTTGTAGTGGACGGCGCGGGCAAGCAGCTCCTTGCCCGTTCCGCTCTCGCCCTGGATGAGCACGGTGCTGTCCGGCGTTTTGGCCACCAGCGAGGCCTGTTTTAAAACCGCCAGCATTTTCTGGGAATGGGCAATGATGCCGGAGAAATCGAAGTGCTTCATCAGCTCCTCCCGCAGCACCTTGACCTCTTCGCTCAGCCGCGAGATCTTGAGGCTGCGGCTGACGGTGATGAGGATTTTCTCTTCCTCGAACGGCTTGGTAATATAGTCGATGGCGCCCTTCTGCATTGCCTCCACCGCGTTTTCAATGGTGCCGAAGGCGGTAATCACCACCACCGGGAAATCGGGATCATTTTTCTTTGCCGCCTCGAGCAGCGACAGCCCGTCCAGCTCCGGCATCTTCAGGTCGGTAATCATCAGCGAAAACCTGCCGTTCTTGAGCATGTCCAGCGCCACCCGCCCGTTTTCCGCCTGCTCGGTTTTGAAGCCCTCCCGCTCCAGTATCAGCTGCAGGATGTGTCTCATTTTCTTTTCATCGTCGACAATTAAAATCCGTTCCATTCGACACCTCGCGACGCCGGTTGCCGCCGTCAGTCAGCGGTTCCATTCCCTGGAAGCCACAGTGAAAATACGGTGCCGCCGCCCTCGCGGTCGGTGATCCGGATTGCACCGTTATGATTATCCATAATCTTTTTAACCACCGCCAGCCCCAGCCCCGTGCCCCGCTGCTTCTTGGTAAAAAAGGGCTCGAACACCTTCTCCTTCTCCTCATCGCTGATGCCGATACCGCTGTCGGCGACCTCAATGGCCACCCCGCCTTGTTGATTCGCAGTGCTGATGCTTATCTCACCGCGCTCAGGAATGGCCTGAACCGCATTGGTGAAGACATTGAGCAGTGCCTGGTACAGCTGATGCTCATCGACATTGACTTCACCCATATCCGCCGCCAGCTGCACCTGGAGGGAAATTTCCTTCTCATTGAACTCCTGGAGCGGTACCATGGCGACCATTTTATTCACTACCTGGTTGACGTTCATCATGCTTTTATGGGCCGGTTTCGGCCGGGCGAAGGAGAGAAAATCCTCAACCAGGCGGTTCAGCCGCCGGACTTCGTCCTGGATATATTCAATCATGGTCTTTCTAACCTTCGATTTCACCCCTTCCTTGGCGATAATGTCGATGGAGCCCTTGATGATGCCCAAGGGATTTTTGAGCTCGTGGGCGATCATCATGGAGAAATTGCCGATCTCGGCCATCCGCTCCCGCCGGGCCAGCTCCCGGTAGGTTGTTTCCAGTTCGGCCCGCTTCTGCATGAGGGCCACCGACATTTTATTGAAGGAATCGGTCAGCTCCCCCACTTCATCGCGGCTGTCGATGGGAAGGGTCGTCTCCCATTCCCCCTTGGCGATGCGGGTAGTGGCGGTGGCGAGCCGTCTCACCGGCTTCACAATGGAAAGCGAGAAGTAGAGGGCAAGAATGCAGCCGATGACGGTTGCCACAATTGCCGCCACAAACATGTCCCTTCTCATGCGGTCAATCGTGTCAAAAATCGTCTTCCTGGAAAACACCACCTCGATATAGCCGATGACCTGCTCGCTGCCCCCGAGCCGGCCCGGGCTGTTTCCCTCCGCCGCCGAAAACGCAAAGCGGTCGGAGATGTTCGTATCGCTTCCCCGCCCCACCACCAGAAACATGGGTTCGCGGTACTTCTCCGGCAGGGGTCCCGGCTTGGAGAGGTCCACCAGGACCTGCCGGTGTTCGTTCATGATTTTTACCCGCTGCACGTCACGCTCCTGGAGCAGATTTTCCGCCAGCGTGGCCAGGGTCCCGCTGTTTTCAATAAGGATTTCAACCTCGGCATTCAGCGCCAGATTTTTTACCAGGGCGTTGCCGCGGGTGACAAACTCCTCCATCAGCGCATTCTTCGACTGGTAGGAAAAGAAAATGCCGTACACCAGCGAACAGACCACGAAGAGCGAAATGGTCAGTATTAAAATTCTGGTGTTGAGACTGTCCCTGATCACTGAATAACCTCGCTCGCCTGTTTCAGCGTCTCCGCCGCAATGTCCACCGAGAGCTTCTGGGCTACTTTGAGGTTGATGATGGTTCTGATCCGGGATGGCTCCTGGACAAGGGGGCCGGGCGGATTCTTTTCCTCCAGCAGCTTCCGGGCATAGTCGGCGGTCTGCTTCCCGACTTCCCCGTAATCGAGGGCAAAGGAGAGAATCGCTCCATTCTCGGCAAACCACTCGTTGAACCCGACCACCGGAATTTTCTTTAAGAGCATGCTTTTAATGAGGTACTTGAGGATCTTCTCCGATCCGATGGTGCGGTCCGGAATGAGCAGCAGCACGTCGATGCCGGCCAGGGAGGCCTCCAGCACGTCCGGGATCTCTTTTTGAGAACTGATCGGCATCCCCGCCACGGTCAACCCCAGGGCGGGGGCCTGCTGCATCAGCGACGCAAGGGTTTTCTGATTGTGCTCCGGGGTATAGAGCACGCCAACCTTTTTTCTGCCCACAAAGGTTGCCTTGATCTGTTCCAGCTGCAGTGAAAGGGGGAGGTTGAGACTGACGCCGCGGTGTGCGGCATCCCCTTCCGGAAAAATCTTTTCCGGATTGGACACCATGGTGAAAATGCGTGGAATGGAAATTGAAGCGGTGCCTGCCAGGTAGGCCGCTTCAGGCCCGACGGCAACCAGGAGATCGCCCCCGCGCTCCAGGGCATTCTGCAGAACCAGTTTGCCCTTGTCCTTTACATCCTCATCGATGACATATTCCCGGTAGGAGCCCTGGGGAAAGTTTTTTGTAAACCCCTCGATCGCCTTCTGGTAGGGGATGATGTCACTGCTTTTAATGACGATGATGTCGCTGGACGCCGGAAGGGCAACAGGGGCTGCTATGATCAGGAGCACAATCAGTGTGAGAAAGGTGCGGCTCATCGTTTCGAGCAAGTCATGAAGTTTGTTCATCCGGCAAACAGACGGAACACCGGGAAAAGAGCACGTATGAGCGGCACCTTGGCGGCTTAATCCGCTCCTGCCGATCGGTGTGATTGAACCGTCTATGCATTGCAAGCAATTTTGGTTCCGGCGCCGACACGCTCCCTGCAATCCCGCAGACCGCCCGGCACATATATACGCTGGCTCTATACAACCCCACTTTATGAATGCATTGGCTGAATCTGACCACTTCATACTAGGCCATTTTCAGAGATGTTGCAAAGATTTATTTTTAAAAAAAGTTTTACACTCACAATGTGTTGTTTAAACTTACTTTTTTATAATTTTTCGACATCACCCCCATAAAAAATCAATATGGCATCCTGTTTGCTCTTTAGCGGGGTAACCGTTTGAGAAACTCACTTATAAAATAAGAGGATATATACATTATGGAACGAAGAGTAGTCATAACCGGCATGGGTGCGGTGACACCGCTGGGAGAATCACTTGACCAGACCTGGGAGAGTTTGATGAGGTCGCAGTCCGGCATCGATTACATTTCCCTGTTCGACGCCTCCTCCTTTCCGGTCAAGATAGCGGCCGAGGTAAAAAGTTTTGATGAGGCAAAGCTGGGCATCCCCGAAGAGCTCAAGCCCTTTGCCGGAAGGGCAACCAAGTTCTGCATCTCCGCCGCCCAGGAGGCCATCAGACGCGCCGGAATCAACCTTGACACCATCGATACCACCATGTTCGGCATTTCCCTGGGTGGCAACGAGGAAACCACCAAGCTTTCCGAATTCAGCAATGCCTTCCGGGAGGAAAACATATTATATTCCTTGCAGAACAAGGATCTCTCCTATTTCAGGGATTCAAACCGCCTGGCCCAGCTGTGGGCGATCCGGCGATGCGCCCACACCACCTCCAACATCCTCTCCATCCTGTTCAATGCGCGGGGTCCGGTGAGCACGTCTTCAACCGCGTGCGCCTCGAGCGCGCAGGCAATCGGGAAGGCCATGCGGATGATTGAGCACGCGGACGCGGACATTATGATCACCGGCGGCGCCGATTCAATCATCAGCGAGTTCTCGGTAGCGGGTTTCGGCCTGCTCGGCGCGCTTTCCCACAACAACGGGGATCCGCAAAGGTCAAGCCGGCCGTTTGATCTCAAGCGGGACGGCTTTGTGCTCGGCGAAGGTTCGGGCATCCTCATCCTTGAGGAACTCTCGCACGCCCGGGCGCGTGGCGCACGCATCCTGGCGGAAATTACCGGCTTCGGATCATCATCCAACGCCTACCGTTTGACCGACTCACCTCCCGACGGCAGGGGAGCGGATCAATCCATGCGGTCGGCCCTGTTCGACGCCGGGCTTGCCCCGGAGCAGATTGATTACATAAACGCCCACGGCACCTCGACGCTGGTGAATGACCGCAGCGAAACCCAGGCCATAAAAAAGGTATTCGGCGAATCGGCCTACGAAACGCCCATCAGTTCCAACAAGTCAATGCTGGGGCACCTGATCGCCAGCGCCGGCACCATCGAGCTGATCATGAGCGTCATGACCATACAGAACAAGACCATCCCGGCGACTATCAATTACGAGACCCCCGATCCCGACTGCGACCTCGACTACGTTCCCAATGAGCCGCGGAAGCATGAAGTCAATTCGGTGCTCTCTAACTCCTTCGCATTCGGCGGTCAAAACGCCAGCCTGGTAGTAGAACGGTATTATGACGCATAAGCGGCGCGTCGTTATAACCGGCATGGGGATTGTTTCTCCCCTGGGACTCACCGTCCGCGACAGTTGGAATGCCCTCATTGCAGGTACCTCAGGCATCGATTACCTCTCATCCCCCGGATCCCCTTCTGCACAGGTTGTCATCGCCGGCGCGGTGAAGCATTTCAATCCTTCCGCCCTTCCGGGCAAGAAAAAAAATATCAAGCTGATGAACCGGGATGCCCAGCTGGCGGTTGCCGCAACCGATGAAGCGCTTGCCGACGCAGGCTTCAACCGGGAGGCGCTTGAACCGGCGGCGTTCGGCATCGCCTTCGGGGCATTCGGCATACAGTATACCCTCAATGAGGCATTCAGCTTCCTGAAAGAAGAGGGGGAATCAACAACCCTGAACCCCATCTGGCCGCTTACCATACTCCCCAACATGAGCCTGTGTCACAGCGCCATCACCCATGCGCTGCAGGGCCCCAATATCGCGTTCTGTTCGCTCACCGCATCGGGAGCACAGGCGGTGGGCGAGGCATGCAAGGCCATTCAATACGGCGATGCCGATATTTTTATCGCCGGAGGCTGCTGCAGCCTTAACCCGTCGTACCTGCTCTCCCTTGCCGGCTCGGGCTGGCTCGCGGCGGCGGAAGCAAATCCGGCCGCATCATGCCGTCCTTTTGAGCGCAGGAGATGCGGCTTTGCCATGGGCGAGGGCGCCGCGGTGATTATTGTAGAAGAGCTTGACCATGCCCGCGCACGAAACGCCGCTATCCATGGTGAAATCTGCGGATACGCCTGTACCGGCGAGGGAGTTTTCCTTCCCGGTGAAGAGCGTTCGATTGAAGCGGGGGTCGCAGGGGTGGCCGCCTGCATCGAAGAGACAATCCGGCAGGCCGCCATCGATGGCAGCGAGGTGGACTACATTAACGCGGAGGGCAACGCCACCACCGTCTCCGATCAGATTGAAACGGACGCGATCAAGCGGGTATTCGGCGAGCATGCCCGGCGGCTGTCGGTAAGTTCCACCAAGGCCGCCACCGGCCACCTGCTCTGCGCGTCCGGACCGGCGGAGATTATTTTCAGCGCCCTGGCCATGCAACACGGGATCGTTCCTCCCACGCTCAATTACGAGCAGCCCGACCCGTGCTGCGATCTCGATTACACCCCCAACCGGGCCCGTAAGCGGGAGATTCGCGCGGCGATTTCCCTCAGCCTCGGGCTGAGCGGGGAAAGCGCGGCGGTGCTGATCAGAAACGCTGCGTAACGACACATTGTTGTGGCGTCAAAAGCCCTACCCCGCCACACTTCAGATGGGTGTTTTGCAACAGCCTGCGAGGAGAACGCATATGGAACGGCGAGCAGTCATAACCGGGATCGGCATCATTACCCCGCTGGGCATCGGCAAGGATGAAAACTGGAAGCGGCTCTGCGCCGGCGAATCCGGCATCGGACCGCTCACCCGTTTCAATCCCGAGGATATCGGCGTGCACACCGCGGGGGAGGTGAAAAATTTCAAGGCCAGTGACTTCATCAAGGACCGCAAGGCCATCAAGCTCACCTTTCCCATGGTCCATCTGGCGGTGGGCGCCGCCCAGCTCGCGGTTGATGACGCCGGCATCAAGACCGAAACCCTTGAGCCCGCCCGTTTCGGCGCCTTCATCGGCTCCGGGGGCGGCGGCTTCGAGGAAGGCGCCGGGTTCCCCGATCTGGTGGAGCCTCTGGTGCAATCATGGTCGGAGGAAAAGAAGAAATTTGATCCGGTCAAGTTCGGCGCCGACGGGATCGCCCGCACCTATCCGCTGTTTCTTCTGAAAACACTGCCCAACAACGCCTTTTATTACATATCGCTCATGCATAATATCCAGGGGGAGAATGACAACATCATCGCCTCATTTACCGGGGGATCGCAGGCCATCGGGGACGCGGCGCGAACCATACGGCGGGGGTCCGCCGACATCGCCATTGCCGGCGGTTATGATTCGCTGCTGCTTCCCACCACCCTCTTCGGATTCAACAAGCTTGAACTCCTCTCCCGGAATCCCAATCCGGCCGCTGCCTGCCGCCCCTTCGAGCTGAACCGGGACGGCATGGTGCTCAGCGAGGGAGCGGGCATGGTGGTCATCGAAGAGCTGTCCCGCGCCCGCAGCCGGGGCGCCCGCATCTACGCCGAGATCACCGGCTACGGCAGCGCCTCCAGCGCCCATCATCTCTACCAGCCCAGCCCGTCGGGAGACGGCATCAGGATTGCACTGGAAAAGAGCCTGGCTGACGCCGGTATAGCCCCATCGGATGTTGATTACATTAATGCCGACGGGGTCGGGACGGTAGTAAGCGACCGGGCGGAATCGCTGGCCATCGCCGCCGCCTTCGGTCCGCACGCGCGGAAGCTGCCGATCAGCGCCACCAAATCAATGACCGGACACCTGGGAACCGGCGCGGGCGGCGCGGAGCTGATCATCAGCGCGCTGGCGCTGCAGGAGGGCATCCTTCCGCCCACCATCAACTACGCCACCCCGGACCCCGAGTGCCCGCTGGACTATGTCCCCAATC
>CAZWCD010000009.1:0-4371 GCA_964632275.1 uncultured Thermodesulfobacteriota bacterium | reverse complement strand
ACCATCAACTACGCCACCCCGGACCCCGAGTGCCCGCTGGACTATGTCCCCAATCACTCGCGGGAGCAAAAAATAACTACCGCGCTCTCCATCAACCAGGGACTGGGCGGACAGTGCACCTGCCTTATCATCAGGAAAGTTGATTGACTCTTGAAGGAGTTTCGCATTTGCAATATAAAAGTAGTTGCCAATAAATCCGAAGCACGAAATCCGAAATTCGAAACAATATCAAAATCCAAATATCAAATGTTCAAAACCCCCACTCCTCCTTTTCTTTTTACCGTTTGCTTTTTTTGAATTTTGGTCATTTGGATTTGTTTCGAGTTTCGATATTCGGATTTCGAATTTCCCTTAAAATGGTTGCTCCTGATGAAATTCGGCTTTATCGCTCATGCCCGCAAGGCAAGTGAATTGAGAAAGGCATTCCTGCTCCGGCACGACGTGTCGCTCATACCGTTCATGCCCGAGGGGAAGATCGTGGCCAGAGCGCTCGAGGTGGGCTTGATCAAGGACATCTTCACCTACCGCCGGGTGTGCTCCGCCCAGCATGAGACCTGCGGCGGCAAGATATTCTGCGTCTTCCTCACCGCGGAACAGCTGCTGACCAACCAGGAGCGGGCGGTGGAGCTGGTGGTCGAAGCATGCCGGCAGGCCAAGGAGTGGGGCGCGGAGGTGGTCGGGCTGGGGGCAATGACCGCGGTGGTGGGATCGCGGGGGCAGGAAATCAACCGGCAATCCCCGGTTCCGGTCACCACCGGCAATTCCCTCACCGTGTATTCCTCCCTGCGGGCGTTCAAGGACATCGTCAAGAAATTAGGAATTGACATCCATCGGCAGAAAATAGTAATTGTGGGCTTTCCCGGAAGCATCGGGCTTGCGATCGCGCGGCTGCTCATCGAGGAAGGCGTTCGCCTTCTCCTGGTCGGCAGGGGGAAAACCCCTTTCATCGACCGCTTCATCGCCGGCCTGGATGAGGAGGCAAAGCGGCGGGTTGAGATCAGCACTGATCTCAAAGACGCCCTGGCCCGGGGAAGGATTGCTTTCAGCGCCACATCCACCGGCAGCATCATCGATCCCGACACCCTGCAGCCGGGCTCCATCATATTTGACATTGCACAGCCCCGGGATGTGATACAAAAAAAGGAAAAGAGAAAGGATGTGCTCATCATCGACGCGGGCACCATATCCCTGCCCACTACCAACAGCCATGGCTGGCACTCCATTTCACTTCCTTTTTTTTCCTTCATTCCCATTCCCATCCTGCCCTGGCAGTCCCGTGAGCACTTTTACATTAATTACTCCGGCGTGGGCCCGATCTTCATCCCGTCATGCCTGGGAGAAACCATTACCCTGGCCCTGGAAAACCGGCCGGAAAGCTTTTCCCTGGGAAGAGAGCTCGATCTCGACCGGATCAGGGAAATCGGCGCGCTCAGTGAGAAACACGGATTTGTCTTTGACCATTTCCTGAGTTTCGACAAGGGCATCAGTGATCAAAACTATGACATGACCGCAAAGGCCCTCAATCAATCAAACTGACCACGAGTGAGAGGTTGCACCATGAAACTGAAAGACAAGGTTGCCCTGGTAACCGGCGCGTCACGGGGGCTGGGAAAGGCCATCGCCTTGGAACTGGCCGCGGAAGGGGCGCGGGTGACCGTCAACTACATGAAAAGCGCTGCCCAGGCGGAGGAGGTGGTGAAGGAAATCATCTCCCGGGGTGGAACCGCGGCGGCGGTGCAGGCGGACATCACCTCGCTGCCGGAGGTTGAAACAATGGTCGACGGCCTGTACGAGCAGTGCGGGAGAATCGACATCCTGGTCAATAATGCCGGCGTGACCAAGGATGAGCTGCTGCTTTCCATGACCCCCGAGGACTGGGAGCTGGTGATAAAAACCAACCTGGGAGGGCTCTTCAACTGCACCAAGGCGGTGGCCAAATACATGATGGTGCAGAAGAGCGGACGGATCATCAACATCTCCTCGGTGGCGGGCGAGCGCGGCGGGCGCGGGCAGTCCAACTACGCCGCATCCAAGGGCGGCATCAATGCCTTTACCCGTTCGGTGGCCATGGAGCTGGCGCCAAAGAAAGTCACCGTCAACGCGGTGGCGCCGGGGGTGGTGGAAACGGAAATGAGCAGCACCGTCATCAGGCGGGCAAAGGACATCATTCTTGATTCGGTTGCCTTGAAGCGCCTGGGTCAGCCGGAGGAAATAGCAAAAGTAGTGGCGTTCCTCGCCTCGGATGATGCATCCTATATCACCGGTGAGGTCATTCGGGTCGATGGAGGCTTCAGAGGATAATCCATACTACATGTTAAAAGGGGTGAGCGACGATGGATGAGAACACGATTTTAGAAAAGGTGAAGGCAAGTGTGGTTGACGCGCTGGGGGTTGACGAGGAAGAGGTGAAGCCCAATTCGGTATTGTTTGATGATCTGGGCGCTGAATCCCTCGATCTGCTGGATATTGTCTTCCGGCTGGAAAAGGAGTTCGGCATAAAAATCCCCCGGGGAGGCATTCAGGCCAGCGCTCTTTCCTCCGAAGGGGAGAACTTAAAGGACGAAGATCTGGTGGTGGACGGCGTCCTGACTCCGCTGGGCATTAAAAAATTAAAGCAGTCCATGCCCGAAGTGGACCCGGCGCGGATCACCGACGGCTTCCGGGCCGATGACATCCCCACCCTCTTTACCGTCCAGACCTTCGTGAGCATTGTGAAGAAGCTGCTGGAGGAAAAGGCAAAGGCGTAAGCGACACGCATGGGCATCGGCATCGACATTGTTGAGGTCGGACGAATTCAGCAGCTGGCGGAAGAGCACGAATCGTTCATCACCCGGGTCTATACCGAAGCCGAGATCAGGTACTGCAGCCCCAAGAAGAACCGGCACCAGCATTTCGCCGCCCGCTTCGCCGCCAAGGAGAGCGTGCTCAAGGCGCTGGGCGTGGGCTGGGCCCGCGATGTCCGGTGGACGGATATCGAGGTGGTCAACGATGCCCTGGGACGGCCGCACATCAATGCCTACGGCGAGGTGAAGCGGCTGATGGAGGAAAAGAACATCAGGGAAATTCTGGTTTCGCTCTCACACACCGCCGGCTATGCCATCGCCTCGGCACAGCTGGTAAAAGGATAACCCCATGCGATTTCTCATGGTTGATCGGATTTTAGAATATGAGAAGGGAAAATCGGCGGTCGGGCGCAAGGATGTCACCGTGAGCGAGGATTACCTGGCCGACCACTTTCCCCGCTTTCCGGTCATGCCCGGCGTCATGCAGCTTGAGGCCATCGTGCAGCTGGCCTCCTGGCTGGTGTTTGTGAGCAGCGACTTTAAAAGCAAGGGCGCCCTTGCCGAGCTGGGGGCCATTAAATTCAGGGAATTCGTGAAGCCGGGCGAGCAGCTGACCATCGAGGTTTCTTTCGATGTTATGGACAGCGAGGGGGTCGCCTTCAAGGCGCAGGTAAAAGTCGGGGACCGGGTCAAAACCATCCTCACCGCGGCGCGGCTCCGCTACCTCCCCATCGAGACGATCGATGACCCGCAGGAGGCGAAGGACTATTTTCACTATCTTACCGGCGATCAACCGTTCGGTGTCTATGCTTCCTGATTCATTCCGCCGGTTCACGGCTTCCTGGTTCCGCACATGCGATTCCATCTTTTTGACAAGGTTATCCAACTTGATCCCGGGAAAAGCGGCACCGGCGTAAAAAACGTCACCCTGGGAGAGGATTTTTTCAATCAGCATTACGGTCTGACGCCGCTCATGCCCGAGCCGCTGATCATTGAAGCCATGGCCCAGATGGGAGGATGGACGATCGCCCTCTCCACCAACTGGCAGTACGTGGCCATCCTGCTGCGGATCGACAAGGTGAAGTTTTTCCGCCCGGTGCGTCCCGGCGACCAGCTCATCCTCAAGGCCGATGTCCTCTCCATAAATGAGAGCGGCTCGCTGATCGAGGGCCGGGCGGAGGTGAACGGGGAACCGGTGGCCCACGCCGAGCGCATCATGTACGGCAACAGTCCCGTGCCTGATCATCTGCGGGACTTCATCAAAAAGAGCTACATCTACGTCAGCGGCGGCTTCCTCGACAGGGCAGGCAATGTCATCACCCGATAAGCACCCCTCCAATCAGCCCTTCGTCAAAAAGCGCGCGGTCATTACCGGCATCGGCATTCTCTCACCCATCGGCAGCGAGAAGGATGAAGTAACCCGGTCCCTGAAGGCGGGGAAATCGGGGGTCGCTCCCATCACTCTCTTTGACGCCTCATCGCTTCCCACCACCATCGCCGCGGAGGTCAAGGACTTTAACCCGCAACGGCTGCTCAGCGGCGCGACGGTGCTGGACCTGACCGGTGACCGCCGGGTGCTCTTCGCCAA
>CAZWCD010000008.1:28998-37496 GCA_964632275.1 uncultured Thermodesulfobacteriota bacterium | reverse complement strand
TGAGCGTGGTCCGGTAATCATTGGGAATGGTCCAGAATATTTTCTTGCTGATGCCGTTTTCCGCATCTTCAAGCGAGATCTCAGAGGATTTTATGTAGCGGTTTATCACCACCTTGATCAGCTTATCCACCGGATAGCCGAGATTGAGCAGCGACCGCAGCAGCTTGTCAATATTTGAGAGGCAGGGAAGGGTCAGGACCGATGTCAGCAGCACGGTATCGGATGCCGCGAGCAGCTTTAAGAACATGGGATTGAGCGGATGTCCGCCGTCGATGATCACGTAATCAAACATCCGGCTCATCAATTCCAGCACCCGGTCCATCACCTTGGAGTCGAGCGCCTCATGCTGGTCAAAATGCCGGGGCGAGGGCAGCACGTATACGCCGGCGGATGATTTGGACAGGGCATTCATCAGGAAGGTGGTGTCCAGGCGCGATACCTGCTTGGTGATCTCGCTCAAATCGTGCTTGGGCTTGATCTCCAGGAAGAGCGGAACCTCACCGAAGAGCATGTTCATGTCGACCAGGGCTACCGATTTGATGCCCTTTTTTTCCGCCAGGCTGGTGGCAAGGTTGACCGCCACGGTGGTGGTGCCGACGCCGCCTTTGGCGCCGATGACATTAATGATGTGGCCGGGCTTAAGGGGGATTACCGATGATGACTTGTCCTGCCGCTCCTTGAAGCGCTCCAGCGACTGCCGGACTTCCTCTTCATTCAGCGGCTGCATTAGGAATTCCTTAACCCCGGTCCGGATGGCCCGCATCAGCAGTTCCTGGTCTGCCTGGGCAGAGGTTAAAAAGACTTCATCCACTTCATTGGCGTGCAGGAGGGATTCAACGTGGTTGAATGCTTCATCGGCATTCGCCCCGATTTCGTAGATGAGCAGGTTTACATGCTGCGCTTCATCGGCGCCCGCAAGGTGCAGGTCATCAATGGCGCGGACAACGGACTCAAGCAGATTTCTTGCGTTTTTATTTTTGATTTCCACCCTAACCATAAGGCCGTTATTCAACATGTACTTCCTCCTGCGTCCTAAGGGATGTCACTTCAAAAAGGGTCAACAAGCGCATGTTATTGTACCAGCACCGGAATCCGGGCAAGAATGCCGAAATTATGCCCCCCGCTGGTGCCCGCCGGCTCATGCTCGGTGCAGTCGGGGAGAAAGTAAATTGATTTGTTGGCATAGGGTGCCGGACTGCCGTCGACATTTTTCAAACGAAAGTGCTGCACAAAGCTGTTCCAGCGGGCCTGGCCGCTGGGATTATTGTTGGTCCAGTTGCCGACCACCCCTTCGATGCCGGCCATCTGTCGCGGCACATTGTTATAGAGAGGGTCGTTTTGATCATTGATCCATATAATGTTGACGTTGACTGCGCCGCGCAATTCCTGGCACACATTCATATTGTTGTCAGGGCAGGAAACCACGGGAAGGGTAATGTTCCAGGGACGATTTCGACCGGTATTGGACTGCCAGCAGCTTACCAGTCGGCTGAAGGCGCTCTGGATTTCTCCTCCATTGGTGCTCATATCTTCGCCGAGCCGAAGAATGTCCGGGTTGCCGTTGTCGCAGATGAGACCCCTCACTTCCTGGGCATTGGTGCCGCCGTTGCAGGCATTATCCTGGTTGAAGCTGGTCCATCCCCCGGTTTCACTGCGGGCAACATTTGATCCGCTGTTGATCATCCGCCCGATGTTGCAAGTGTATTCATCATTTTGCAGGATGCTTTCCTCGCATATGACAATTGGCTGGTCAACGTCAAACGGAGCGAGGGTCCCGGCGAAGCCGCGGTAGGCAACAGCTTCCGCGCTCAGCTCGAAGCCATCATAGCCGAAGATGCTGGCGAAAAAGGCTGTTGCCGGAGTCGCCTCACGCCGGGTCCTGACGCGAACGGCATTGATGAAGTTCTGATTTCGGTCCAGCTCCTCGTCGGATACGTTCCAGAGGTCTACCGGGTCGGTTGCGTCATTGGGAGTAAATGTCCGGTTATAAAAGCTCCAGTGGCCCCGTTCCACATCCCCGGAATTGCCGCCGCTCCAATTCACTTCAACCGGCTGATTGTCGCTCATGTTCGATGTGGCGGCATCAAAGCCCTCCTGGTTGGCCAGCGTGTTTACCACGGTGCCGTCATCGTTGTAGAGGAAACGCGCTGCGGCAAGCGCTCCCGCGTCGGCGGCATTTTGCAGCTCGTTGCGCACCACATAAATATGGGCGACGTCAACGCCCAGCGCGGCAAAACAGATGAGCGGAAACAGAACTAAGGCGACAACCAGTGCGGTTACGCCCCGCTCCTTGTTTCTCTCTGTTCTCATGTCCCGGCGCCTGCAGATAAACATAGCCTTACTCCATGCGCATTATAGTTTCAGCTTCCATGGTGATGCCCGGCGCAAGGGTGGTAATGAAATTAGGCAGCACCAGAAAGTTGTAGGTATAGGACACACGGACGGTGAGCGGATCGCCGGCTGCGGTGCCGCCCCGCGCAATGTTCGTGCTGATAGCGGAATCGCCGCCAAGACTGATCATGTTGTCGCTGCAGTATTGATTGATCGCGTTTATGATGTCACCGTCACTCGGGCGGGGATCATCATACACGATTCCAACCCGCGCTCCCTCCCGGCTTGCATTGGTGATCACCGCCTTGTCATACAATGCGGTGGTGAATTCAATGGCGCCGAAGATGAGCAGGACGAGGGGAATCAGAATGAGAGCGAATTCAACCGCCGCTACTCCCTTTTGGTCATGGATTGCTGTTTGCACGGCTCATCCCCCGTTGATTACTTTTTCTCGCCTATGCCCTCAATGTTTCCCAGGCGAAGATTGTAGGTAGTGCCCTTGTCCTTGTCGCATGAGCCCTGCTGATACCCTTTCATCGCTTTTTCCGCAGCGGCCCCGTCAAGACCGACCACCGGTTCAAGATTTTTTGAGGCGTCAGGATTTGCAATCTGATTTTGCTTGGCGGTTTCAGTCGCGCTGCCCCAGTTTTTCTTGAGCGCATCATGGCCGCAGCCGGCGAGAGCGAACACCGTCAGTACCAGTCCTGCCACTATGACAACTGAACATTTTTTATTCATCGCTTCCTCCTTGTTGCTCATGAGGTTAGGTACAATGCAACTATCAAAAGGACTACTCAGTGACCGGGATGGCAGGTCCGAATTCGCCATCCAGCTTGCCTTTGAGCAGGGCATCAGTCTCTTTGCCTTCCATGAAGCCCCAGAGGTAGATATCCCAATCGTCCGGTTCAATGTAGTAATCGGTGGGAAAAGTCTGTTTTGCCATGTTCAGGGGCTTCACCAGCCGTGGCGTTACCACGATGACCAGCTCGGTTTCCTGCTTCTGGAAGGAGCGGCTGCGGAAGAGCGAACCCAGAATGGGAATTTCACCCAGTTTCGGGTATCGGCTCAGATTATCCCTCACCGTTTCACTTAAAAGGCCGGCGATGGCAAAGCTCTGCCCGTCGGCAAGATCCACCACGGTTGCCGCCCGCCTGGTGGTCAGGCCGGGAATTAAAAATCCTTCCACGACCACCGCTGTGGAGTAATCAAGCTCGGAAACCTCGGGCGCTACTCGAATGCTGATTTTGTCATTTTCAAGAACCGTCGGGGTAAAGGAAAGACCGACACCGTACGGCTTATATTCTATACCGACCGTGCCCAGCCCCTGGGGAATGGGCACCGGAAACTCGCCGCCGGCCAGGAAATTGGCAGTCTGGCCGCTCAGGGCAATCAGGGTTGGTTCCGCCATAACCTTGAGTATGCCGTCTTCTTTCATCGCGTCAATGAATCCGGTCCAGCTGGAGTTGCCCTTGTTGAAACGGAAGAAAGCATTCACTGCGGGAGAAACCAGCAGGCCAAGGGGACCGGCAGACAGATTTGCATCCTGCGGCTCCACCAGTCTGACAAGGTTGTTGACGAATCCCGCTGCAAAATCATTGTTGTTGGTGTAGGTAAAGTTGACCCCGAGTTGCTTGAGCAGCTGCTTGGAGACTTCGGCAACCCGCACTTCAAGCATCACCTGCTGTATGCCCGCCACTTCCAGCAGGTTGCGTACGCTCCCTTTCGGGGCATATGACTCTGCCAACGAGACGGCCTGTGAAAGATTGGCGGTGCTGGAGATGCGACCGGACAGGGTGATGGAGTTGCCGGTTGAAAAAACCTGCATGTCCTTCTCATCCGGAAGCAACGCGGCCAGCTTCTGTTTGAGGCTGGAAATGTCGTAGCCGACTTCCAGATCGTACACCGCAACCACCTTGCTGTCCTGCCAGAGGGTAAGAGTGGTGGCGCCGACCGATTTTCCGGTGACATAGATCTCTTTCGGAGATATGAGTATGAAGTCGGCAATCTCAGGCTGAGCAATGGAAACCCGCTTGACCGCCTGAGCGTTCCGCAAGGTTAATGATTTTCCCACCGCAATCTCAATCCGCTCTGCCTGGGTGGCAGAAGAGACAAGTGAATCATCGCCGGTGACCGCGCCCGCCAGCAGGAAGCTGGAAAGCAACGCCAGGATGCACAAGATATTCTTGCAAGCCATTGTACGTACCGTTTTCATAAATGCCCCTCGCTTTCGTATGTGGTTCATGGCAATAGACCATATCGACGTTAAAAGCTAACCGATCCTGATTGCGTGCCCTTAATCACCTGCACGGTGGTTGCCGACGCCGGTGCTTTTCCAGTCACTTTGGCTGCTACGGTGGCTGCCGGTTTTGAAAAACTGTATGAACTCAGCGCATCCGGTATGGATGCACCCTTGGTATATACCGTTTCCCCGTCGGTGGCATTGCGCAGGGCGAACTGCAGTTTGCCCTCGGTAGCCGCCAGCGCCAGTTTTTCGCCTTCCTCGGGGGTTACCTCAAGTGTATAGACGTCAACCGGGGCGGTATCTTTTTCGCCTTTTCCCTCCTTGGCGACCTCCGTGCCGGTTGCCAGAACCAGGATGTCCTGCAGCACCAGCTTGTTTATCTCCTCATCGTCACGGGGGTCGGTTAGGGTTACCAGGACGTCCACCCGGTTGCCGGGCTTGATAAATCCGGAAATGCCGATAATCTTATCTCCTTTAACCGAGAGCGCTCGTTTCCCCGGTTTGACGACGGCGGAAATGCCGCCGGCAGTGACGGAAGTGGGAGCGAGCCTTGATTCAAGAATGGGCTCCTTGATTTTAAGAGGTGCAATGACCACCCTTCCTTCAAGCGTGCCGGCATCGGTAAAATAGTCCGGGGTAAGGCTATCCTTGAGAAAGGGAAGCATTTGTATGTCTTCCTTCTTGATCTGAGAGCCCCAGGAAAGATCGTGCGATGCAACGGCAATGGAAACGGCCTCGGATTTTCCGATGGGCGAATGCTTGAGCGAAGCCTGCTTTTTAATCCAGCTGTAGGTAAAAATGCTTCCGCCCAGCGCGATGATCAGGGCGACGGTAATTGGTAGAAATCCGCTCCATTTATTCATCATCGTACTCCTTTTAAGTGGTTGGTGTATGGTTGATTGCCTGTTTCATAGCGGAAAGCTGGAAAACGCAGCCCTCCAGCATATGGTGTAAATTGTTCCCAGGGCTATAGCCAGCGCATAATACACCTTGGGCTTGCGCCCTTGTTCGGCCGACGGCACGGTGATGACGCGCCGCTCCCCGATGGATGCTTGTAAGGCAGCGGCATAGCTGCCGACGAACTTTAAACTTCGATTGTGTGCCAGCAGCAGGATGAAGGCCAGGACCCCACCGGCAATAGAGGTAAAGACACAGGCATTGATCACGCCGCGAGCCCCAATTGCCGCTCCGACTACCCCCATAAGCTTGACATCTCCTGCCCCCATGAACCCGAGCGCGAAGGGCACAATGAAGATTCCCAGGCCGGTAGCCAATCCCACCAAGCTGAATAGAAGGCCGCTTCCGCCGTTCAACGCGGCGTGGAAGAGCAGCGATATAATCATGGCCGGATAGGTTATCAGGTTGGGTATTTTGTAAATCCGCATGTCTATTGCTAAAGCAATTACAAGGACTATCATTAAAAATATGTTGAGATAAATATCCGTCAGTCCGCTGATGAACATATGCGTTCCTGCGATTTCCCCATCAAGCGTTTGTAAAATTATGAATTAGTGCTTGCTATCGGTAGGCGGGACGAAAACTTTAGTAATATTATTTTTTCCGGGGAAGTCTGATGTTGTTGACGGCCGCGACCGTTGTGTCGTCCCACAAGCAAACATCCCCCAAAAGAGTGGGAGATGTTTGTTGTGAGTAGGAGATGCCCGGTGCTAACGCGCTGCTTGCATTACGGCATTTCGCCGGCTATGGTGTTGAAGGTCCGTTCGACTGCCTGACCCAGGAGGGTCACCGCGCCGATAATGACCACGGCAATCAGGGCGGCGATCAGCGCATACTCGGGAGCGGTCACGCCATCTTCTCTTTTAACCAGTTCGATTAATTTCTGCATACGATATCTCCTTTCTATACATTGTTGATTAAATAATTGATTATTTGTTGCATTACAGTCCATGCTTGTTTGTGCTCGGGACTCCCGGTGGATTACGGCATTTCGCCGGCTATGGTGTTGAAGGTCCGTTCGACTGCCTGACCCAGGAGGGTCACCGCGCCGATAATGACCACGGCGATCAGGGCGGCGATCAGCGCATACTCGGGGGCGGTGACGCCATCTTCTCTTGTAAGCAGTTCCATTAGCTTCTTCATGTTGAATCCCTCCTTTTTGTTTGACGGGTTTGCATTAATGAACCGCGATACGTTTATACATTTACGGCATTTGAGCCGCAACGTTGCCGAACGTTCTTTCAGTGGCCTGGCCCACGAGGGTCACCGCACCTATGATAACCAGGGCAATCAGGGCGGCAATCAACGCATACTCTGAAGAAGTTACCCCGTCTTCTCCTTTAATGAGTTCGATTAATTTCTTCATAGTGAATACCTCCTTCCTCTATTATTTTTATCCGGTTACTCAACTATTCAATGTTGCCAATTGTCAACAGCAAACGGTATGCCATCTTTATGATAATATATTAATACTCTCATAACCAATCGTTTTTAAAAGAAATAAGTATCAGCATAAGTATTACTTGCTTTACTATTGGCATACCAATTTTGGTTCCTTTCGGAACGATTATTGGCAATAAGGTCTATTAACGAAACGTTAATATTGAGAATGATGCCATAAATTTCAATAATATACGATACGTCAGATTGTGATTAAGGTGATGTTCCGATTGGTCGATTTGGAAGAAAATCTAAAAACAGGCTGGGCCGCGGATGGGTTATCAATGATTATTACGACATTGATTGGTCGATGAAGTTGAAGGGTATGGTTAAAATATTATTTGCTATAGAGACAAATGGAATGATACGATGCGGGGCGTTATCCCATTCAGCACATCTGAAGGAGCTCGATTGCATGAATAAAAACAGGCGGGGTTTTGGCAGATTTGGTACTGCATTAAAGGCTAATTATATAATCATGGGGGATAGGGGTGAAGAAAAAAATGATTGCATTGTAGCCAACCTGAGCCGCAAAGGGTTTGGCCTCCAGCTAAAAGCTGATAAGAAAATCAGCAAAAACTCAGATATCCGTCTGGAAATCTATGTTCCGGAAAAGAAAAGTCCTGCTGTTGTGCACGGGACGGTAAAGTGGGTGGAGAAAAGAGGCGCTGCCTGGGCGGTCGGTGTGGAATGCCTGCACATAATCGATGAATTGGAATTTTCCAAGTTGAGCTGAGCGCGTGCATGGCACGTCGCAGGATCCGCGCTATTCCTCGAGGGGCATCTCAAAAGAGTCTAAAATCCGGTGCGACCAATGCTGTATGACCTTTACCTTCATTAAGCCGTCCTCCACGCTCAGCACACACCAGTGATATCCATACTTATTCACTTCTGATCCTTCAGCCCTGTCCCACAAACAAGGGAGAGGAAGCGGGGTTGCCCCGCCTCCCGCGGTGGTAATGTGCTTTATCCCGTTCACCGTAAATCGTTCATACCAGTGATTGTGAGCATACGCGATCATCTTAACGTTATACTGCTCACACAGTGAAACATAGCGATTCCTCATGAAGCGGTTTGAACCATGTCCTTCCCCGAACCAGCTGTGGGAGGCATATGCCGGATCGTGCCAGATTACCAGCATGGGTTTATCCCGGTTCATTTCCAGGTCATCTTTGAACCATTCATACTGCAGCGTTTCCAGCGCATCACCTTCATGCGTCTCCTCGTCAAATCCCTCAAGGTTGGAATCGATCGATATCAGATGGAGGCCTTCGACATCCTCTGACCACCACCGCTCCACATTAAACGTCTTATAGTAATTCCAGGTATAATACGCTTCCTGCTCACAGGCCGTGTCCCACCATTCACAGACCGCGTCTTCATCATCGTGATTTCCCACGCAGGGGTAAATGGGATAGTCAAACGCCCGCGCATATGCATCGACCCAGACTTCCCATTCATCGGCATTTTTGCCTTTTTTGACATAATCCCCGGTCATCACAATGCCGATGAGGTTGTCGTAATTGCG
>CAZWCD010000008.1:24529-28898 GCA_964632275.1 uncultured Thermodesulfobacteriota bacterium | reverse complement strand
GCCGAAAAGTTATTCTAACAATGCAACTGATATCGCAGCGCAGCAGATGGGCGCGCACTATCGTAATCACTGCTCAATGCAGGGGCAGGAGGTACAGGCGGACAATATGGAATACACGCGGCAGTATGTACGCTATCCCACCCAACGGGAGGCGTTTTATTGTATGTATGAACAAATGAGTCACAAGCATGAATGCACCATTATCAACATCAGCCGAAAGGGAATGGGTGTGGTATTCAACCGCCGCAACGGCATTCAGATAGGGGTTCCGATCCGTATCGAAATACCGATCGCCACGGCGCTTGAAAGCATCATCGTCAGCGGCATGGTGAAATGGATTGACGATACCGAATCCAGTTGCCTGGGAGGGATTGAATTAAGCAAGGAATTGAGCGACGTCAAGTTCTCAAAGCTGTGCTAGCAGGCGCTAAACGCTACAGTTATGAGAGTGAAGTACGATTGGTAGAGCAGGTGCAACGAATACGCTTTCCTTTCATTGAGGCCGGCTATGGGAAAGAGCTCCTTCGACAGCGTTCACATCAATGGGTCAGGTGGAATTGCCAACGGGAACGGCGCCGATCATGACGATTCGGGAACGGCGGCGAGGTTAACCTCATTTATTATGGCGTGGTTGCTGGCCATATTATTTTGCCTTGCGTTCTGGTATGGCATCTACCTGCTGATGCGCTCATTCGTTTCCGAATCAACCTGGCGCATTTGAGGAGGAGCAGCCGCGTTGCGACGCTGCGTGGCGGAGGAAGGACCATGATCAAGAAAATCCTGCTGGTTGATGATGAAGAAGTGATTCTCAACACCTATGCGACCCTATTGGGAGAGCGGGGATATGCGGTGGTCACGGCCGGCTGCGGTAGAAAGGCGCTGGAAGAGTTCTTCTCTCATTCATTTGACCTGGTGATAACCGATCTGGCCATGTCTGATATTGACGGCTTTACCGTGATTGAAGAGATCAAGCGGCTGTCGCCGGGCACACCGGTTATCGCCTTTACCGCCAAATGCTACAAGAATGTCAAGGAGTATGTGTCGCTGTTGGGAGCCTCTGCGGTAGTTGAGAAAACCTGCAGCATTGAAGCGTTCATAACCCATGTTGCCAGCTCACTGGAGAACGGCCGTAGGGCTTCACATGCCGTTTAGATAATTTCCGCCATCAGGGTTTCACCTGCCATCGCCACGTCACCTATCCCATTCTTTGCCGGCTAAACCGCATTATTCATACCACCCGCTATCATCACTGCCGATATTCCACCGATTCGGTCTCACCGGACCTAAAGGGGGGGGCTCGCAAAGGGTTTGCTCTGCTCGCTGCCCTGCTTCTGCTCCGCCGCTTGATTTCAAACTCCAGGGGCAACCTGTGCCCGCCGTTCTATCCTTCCACCAGCCATGTATATTCAGGGTCCGCAAAAAAAAAGTATTATACAAAAGCATTTCAGAGTGATACCCTTTTGCCGCGTTGACATGTAATAGCTTCTTTACGGCCGCCGGTAGAAACCGGCGTCGGAACTCAGGCTGCAGGGGAGGATACGTGGTATGATGGTACATGGTCTTGCCGAGTATGTTTTTAACCCGACCTTTATCATCCTTGCGCTGATGTCGCTCTATTCAGTTACGGTGATGCTGAATCAGGCGAGGTATCTGTATGCCAATCGCGAGGACCTGCCGGAAGTATTGCAGATGCTTGCAAACAACCCTGATGGAGGCAAGAACCTTAGCGCATTTGCCGGATCGCGAAACACCCCGCACCGGCGGCTGATTGCCGAAGGTGTGAAACATCTGGCAAAGCCGGTTGATACGCTGAGCGCGCTTCTTGACGAGGAAACCAGGGGGCTGCGCTGGGAGGCGGAACACCGGCTGGCGGCGCTGGGGACGATCGCCAATGTGGCGCCGTTCATCGGCCTTTTCGGAACCGTGATCGGGGTGATTCGCGCGTTTCAGGCCATCGCACTCAAGGCAAGCGCCGGCCCCTCGGTGGTGGCGAGCGGCATTGCCGAGGCGCTCATTTCCACCGCCGCCGGGCTCTTCGTGGCGGTGCCGGCGGTCATTGCCTATAACTATTTTCTCAAACGGTCGCGCAAGCTCAGCCTCGAGCTCGGACGAATCGCGACCATGATGGTTCACCGGGGAGGGAACTGACCGTGTACATGCGAAATACCGATGAAACGCCGTTTTTGAGCGAGATTAACATGATTCCGCTCATCGACGTGGCGCTGGTACTGCTTATCATATTCATGATCATCACCCCGGTCATGGTGCTTAACTCCATTCAGGTGCAGCTTCCCCAGTCCGCCTCCGAGAAGCAGCCGGCGACGAAAAATATTATTGTTGCGGTGAAGCCTGACGGCAGCGTCTATCTCAATAATGAGAAGGTAACCCCCGGACTGCTCACCGATAAAATAACCCTGCTGATGGAGCAGCGACCCGAAAGCGCGGTTATTTATTCCGACAAAAAGGTCGACGTGGAAACCATCGTTGATGTGATTGACCAGATTGAGGCCGGCGGCATGCACGCCATCAGCCTCACCACCGAGCGAAAAACCGTGCCGGCCACGCCGGCCGTGAGCAGGCAATCATCCCCGGCGCACGAATAGTGATGAGAGGTCATTTCGACCGACTCTAAGAAAGCGGCTCTCATTTCGAACGAACGTGAGAAATCTGATACGATACATTGAAACAATGCCACTTCGATGTGAGCTTCGTTCCATTCACCGACCTGAATCATGAAACGGGAAAACAGTCAGCAGGTACGAGATATGCTTGACACGCTGAAACCCTCTGCCGGTAACTTTCTGCTGTCGTGTCTCATTCATGCGGTAATGCTCTTGCTGGTGGTACAATGCAACTGGATGGCCTCCGCACGCGGCGGGCATGAGAACGGCCCCATGGTCACCATTATGGCTCAGGCGGCGCAGGATAGCCGCCTGGCATTTGAAAATGAAAAAACCCCGCTCTATGGCGATATGAGGGTGCAAGGCATAAACCCCCTGGATGATAAGGCGCCGGGCGAAAAGGCTGACCGGCTGCCGAAAATCCAGTCGCTCGCCGCGGTGCCGCTGGTTAAGTTTACCCCGGACATCCGCATCCGTGACGACGTCAACCTGTCAGGGGCGCCCACGCTCGACCGGTCGCTCTTGAATGCGGGCAAAGGTCCGGCCAATGCCATCGGCGGGCAGTTTTACGGGATGGGCGGCGCGGGATTTTCCGGCTCATTCGGCAGGCACATGCAGGGCGTGCGTGAAATGGGTCTCGACGTGGTTTTTATCTTTGATGCGACCAGCAGCATGGCCGAGTTTCTGCGACAGGTGAAGACAAAAGTAGCCAATCTGGCCATGACCTTTAAGGCGCTGGTGCCCACGGTGCGCATCGGACTTGTTGCCTATCGCGACCATACCGATGATTTTGTCACCAAGTCATTTCCGCTCACCCATAAAACGCAGCAGCTCGAGGGCTTTCTGCAGGATATGGACCCGGTGGGGGGCGGCGACCATGCCGAGGCGGTAACCGACGGCCTGCGGGCGGCCATCAACGAGTTCAACTGGGGCAGGGACTCAAAGAAGATAATCCTGGTGATCGGTGACGCGCCGCCGCACCCGGAGGATATGCAGCAGGCGCGAGAGCTGGTGGAAAAGTTTAAAACCCGGATGAACGGCATGGTGGCGACACTTGATACGAGCTCGCAGAATATGCGGCTGCCGGGGCAGGGTTCCGCGCAGGCAGTGCTGCCGGAATTCAAAGAGCTTGCCGCGATCGGCGGCGGTGAGAGTGCGCGCATGGTTGATGAGGAAAAAGTGATCAAGCAGATGGCGGTGCTTGTCTTCGGCACGAAGTGGGAATCCTATCTTGATGAATTTTTAAAAAATTTGTAGCTGATTGCTCTTATGATACGTTCGAAATGTGCCTGTACCTGCATCCTGTCCGGCGTCCTGCTGCTGTGCTGCATGTCCACGGCGCCGGCGTCAGCGGCGCCGGAGGACCCGAACGGCCGGCAGCAGATCGGCCGCCTGGCGTCGCCGCAGGCCGTGCAGGGTGTTCTCGAGGACCTGCAGGCGCGTTTGAATGCCATACAGGAGAGCGGACAGCTTTCATTTGAGCGGCAAAAGGGCATAGCCGAACAATCGGGAGCATGCATCGAGCGGCTGGTCGATCTGAGCCAGGGCGTGGACTTGTCCCGGGATGCGGAAAAGGGGCCGTTCACATCGGCTTTTTTAAAGAACGGCGCTCTGCTGCGCCGGATGCTCAGCTACAATCAAAACCGGGTGGATGACATGCTCGAGCAAAAGCTTGAGCAGATGCAGCATAAGGATGCCTTCTTTGCCTCGCCGGAATGGCAGCAGCCCCAGTACCTGCTGTCAGTGGC
>CAZWCD010000008.1:21894-24429 GCA_964632275.1 uncultured Thermodesulfobacteriota bacterium | reverse complement strand
ATGCCTTCTTTGCCTCGCCGGAATGGCAGCAGCCCCAGTACCTGCTGTCAGTGGCCGGTTACTGGCTGGGCTGGAACAACTATTACGCTGCGCTACTCTATCAGGCAGGCATCAAAGAACGGTCTGCCCTGCTTGAGGAAGCAGTGACATGCTTTACCCGCACCCTGCCGGACCTCCAGGAGCAGTCCCTCGCCAATCGCTGCATATTTGGCCGGGCGCTGTGCTTCAAGGAGCAAAAGAAATATGACAAGGCGCTGCAGGACATCCAGTCGCTCATGGCAAAGGTGCCGCGCGGGGATGTGCTGTATGTGCAGGCAGGCTATGAGCAGGCGCTGATCAGTCACCTGTCCGGGCGAAATGACCGTGCGGTGCAGCAGATTCAGGAGCTGCAGGCGGGAGATGCGCCCGGCGCCATGACGCCCCAGATCAGAAATCAGCTTAAAAATTTGCAAACAAGCATTGTGCTGGGCATTGCGGAAAAGACGGCGGTGGCCAGCCAGGCGCCGGGCAAGGAATCATATGCTTCCTCGCTCCGTGAGCTCAGACAGATCGCCGAGGGTGATGCCGCCCAGGCCGGGGTGTTGTACAAATATGTCTTCGATCGCGCCGAGCAGCTGCAGTCCGTGCCGGACGCTGAGCTGGGAAGCATCGGGAGCATGGCTGTGGCAGACTGGTATTTTGATCGCAAAGCGTATGAGCCTGCCGGCGAGCGTTACCGGAGGCTTTACGCCGCGCCGGACCGGCTCATTGCCGCATATCGTGACGGCCTGTGCTACAGGCTCGCATACTGCCAGGCTCAGAAGCAGCAATGGCCGGATGCCCTGGCATGCCTTGAGGCGCTCTTTCAGCAGTATCCCGGCTCCTCGTTCGGCGGGAAGGCAGCCTGCCTCTATCATGTGGTGGCCGCGCAGGCCTATCAGCTGCAGCCGTCGGATCGATCATTAGAGCGCTACATCAAGGCCGCCGAGTGCTATGTAAAAAACTGCCCGGAAGACCAGGATAAAAGCGAAGCCTATTACCAGCTGGGGCGATACCGGCAGCAGCAGGGGCGTTTGGGCGATGCGCAGGCGGCATTTGCGCGGGTCGGCCGCGATTCCACTCATTACGATGAGGCCCGGCAGTCGGCGCTGCGCATATGCGCCGACCGGCTTCAGACCGATGTGGAGCAACTCGAGTCGATGGTGCAGGATGGCCGGGGCCGCTCGGAACAGTCATTCACCCTCTACCGCGACAGCCTCAAACGCGCCGGCGATTGCAGTCCGGGCGTCAATGGGGCAACCGCCGTTCATGGCGGCGGCGAGCTGGAGGCGTATGTGGCGCTTCTGCTGGCCCGATTGTATCTGCATGCGGCAGAGCCGTCGCCGCGGAAGGCGCTTCCGCTGCTCAAAGGGTTTGAAGGCCGCTATGCGCTGAAAGAGCAGCAGGCAGCGCTTCATGACATGGCACGCAAGCTGAGGCTCGAATGCTTTCTGCAGCTCGGGCTGATCGAGGAGGCGGAGCGGGACGTCGCCGCGCTGACCGGAACGGCGGCAGTTGACAAAACCACCTGGGCGTTTTTGGCCGGGTGCGCCGAGCGGCATTACTCCCGGGCAATGGAAGGGCGGACAAAAGCGCCGGCGGCCGACAGCGGCCGCGATGCGCAGGCGGCGCTGCTGATCTATAAAAGTCTTGCGGCCATTGCCGGAAGAGACAGCGCCTACGGCCCTCTCTCTGACCCCCTCCGGATGAGGCTGGCCGAGCTTTATACCCTGGACCATCAACCGGCGCAGGCAGCCGTCATCTATCAGGAGCAGCTGCAGCGGGACCCGGCCTCCGGCGATGCATTATATAACCTGGCCGTCGCCTATGAACGGCAGGGCAAATGGGAGGAGGCGGTCAGCACATGGAGCAGGCTCTCGCGTGGTCTGTCGCCCGGCGACCGACAGTGGGCGGAGGCGCGATTGCACACGGCGCAGGCGCTGATTCATCTGGGCAGGAACCGGGAAGCCTGCGAAGTCATGGCGGTGACCACAGCGCGCGACGCGGCGCCGGATGAAGAAATGAAGCGGCACTATGAAGAGTTTAAGAGCAGGTACTGTGCGAAACCGGGGTCGGCGGCCGGTGGTAAGGAATAGGCACCAATCAGCGCAGTGCCGCTTCAGGCACTGGTCAGTGAGCGAAGTATGGTATCCCTGCGAAGCTATGCAATCATAGTAGTTCTGTCGTTCTCGCTATCCGCCTGCGGGTCGCTTTTCCAGCGAGACAGAGCGCTCAAGCAATACCAGATCCAGGAGGCGCAGTATGCGCCGTACAAAAGTAAAAACTCCATCGAGGGATATCAAGAGTTTATTTCCCGCTATCCCAAAAACACCTTTGTGGGCGAGGCGAGGCTGCAGATCGAGAGTTTGCAATTCGCCCCTTATGAGCGGGCGGACAGTGTGGAAGGATACATGGAGTTTCAAGTGCTCTTCCCGGACAATCGCTACCGTTCCAAGGCGGCCCTCAGCATAGAACAGTCGGAGCTCAAGCGATATGAGAAGATTGACAGCGTCGCCG
>CAZWCD010000008.1:12738-21794 GCA_964632275.1 uncultured Thermodesulfobacteriota bacterium | reverse complement strand
CTCAGCATAGAACAGTCGGAGCTCAAGCGATATGAGAAGATTGACAGCGTCGCCGGGTTCCGGGAATATCTTGCAAAGTATCCGGGAAGCAATTTCGCCATTTTAGCAAAGGAGCGGCTGCAGGAGCTGGAGTTTCGGGAATTGGATAGGATGCTTAATGAGCAGTACGGCTTTGATCTTCTGGCCTACCGGCTGCAGCTCAGGCGCCTGAAGAAAAATATCGCGCCGGAAGGCGGCTTCGACATGGGCTCCTTTGCCTGCTTTGCCTCTTTTAGCTCGCGCGAGGGGAAACGGTATTTTCATACCCAGCTGATTTATCCAACCGATATTTCATATCTTGACATTTCATCAGATGCGCTGCGAAAGAATTTCCAGGATCGGATCTTCCTGCCGTCACTGGTATACCTTGTGAAGAACTTTGTCCGCCCGGAGGGCATTGACGGATTCAGCTTTGATATATCCTGGTCAGCCGGCGCCTATCATGGGGATAGAAAGGTTGTAGTGGAATATTATATCTCCCGCGACGATGTTGCGCGCTTTACGCACAATATGACGGATGGGGCCGGTCTTATGGCAAAGACCCAGATCATTATGCCGGAGCGGGCCGCTATGGTTGAAACCGCTTCCCCGCCCGGGATGAAACCCGCGGCTGACGCGCCGCCGCTGAGCACCGGCGACCTGGAGAAACTGGACGGCATGCGCATCATGGCCCTGGCATACGAACAGGATCACGGAGACGACTCCATCATCTCCTCTACCTGGCAACGCGGACGGCATGCCATGAAGGTCATCGAAAAGCGGAAGCATTTCAAAACCTCCGACGAGTTTGTCTATAAGCAGGTTGCGCGGTACCTGGATCCGCCCTCTCATTACGGTGAAATCATCCTCGTCTGGAATTATAAGGACCGTGAGAAGGCGTTCTGGCATAAATCCTTTTATACCGACCCGGCCCGCGTCACCGATGCCGAACGCTTCAGACCCCCGGCCGAATCGGACTTCACCCTGGACGACTATGTTGACATCGCCCCGGCGAACGAGCGGCATGAGCGCCTGCCAGACGAGGAGTGGGGGGGCAGGCCATGTTTCGTGGTGCAAAGCACGCCCGCGCATAACCAGATGAAATACGGGAAGCGGGTGAGCCGTATTGACCGGAGCCGTTTCCTTCCCCTGAAAGTTGAGTACTGGGACAAGGCAGGAAAGCCGTGGAAGGTTTTGACCATTGACTGGCACAAGAGCTTTGGGTTCTGGTTTTGGAAGACGGCAACCGTTGACAATATCCAAACTGCGGAAAAAACCCTGATTACCGTTGATGATGTCAGGGTGAACCAGGGGTTCAGCGATGCGGACTTCACCCTGCAGGGCATGGAACGGCAAAAACACGGGCTGTGACTTCCCGGCACGGCATGTCACCCGCTTCCTTTCTGTTATTATTGTGCTTGACAAGCCCGGCCTGATAGATTAAGTTCTCACCAGATAAGAATTATTATTATCACACATGGAGGTAGTTGTATGAGAGGTTATGCGCTGTTTATAGGAATGATGATGGTTTTTGGCATCACCCTTCCGGCAATCGCGGCAACGCCCCTCGGCCTGCCTGCGGTGCCCATTCCGGCGGACAATCCCCAGACGCCGGAAAAAATTGCCCTTGGCGACAAGCTTTTCAATGACAAGCGGTTCAGCTCCACCGGAGAGGTGAACTGTGCCACCTGTCATAAGAAGGAGATGGCCTTCACCGACCAGTTGCCGGTTTCCGAGGGGATTAATAAGTTAACCGGAACGCGCAACGCGCCGACCTGCGTCAATGCGGCTTACATGGCAACGCAGTTCTGGGACGGCCGTGAGCCGTCGCTCGAAGAGCAATCAGGCCAGCCGTTTATCAATCCGGTGGAAATGGGCCTGTCGGATCATACGCCGATTCTGCGCATCGTTCGCTCTGATCCCGAGTATGCGGCCATGTTTAAAAAGGTTTTTAATAAATCCGGCGACCAGATTACCATAAAGGAAGTGAAGCAGGCCATCGCCGCATTTGAACGAACCCTTATTGCCGGGGATTCACCCTTTGATCGCTATCTGTACGGCGGCGACAAAACCGCGATGAGCGCAGCCGCCATACGGGGGCTGGAGATATTTCGCGGGCAGGGGCGATGCGTCTCCTGTCATGTCATCGAGCAGACCCAGGCGCTTTTTACCGACAACCGTTTTCATAACATCGGGGTGGGCTTCCTGAAGCTGGCTGATAACGAATCAGAGGTGGCCAGGGAACTGTTGGAATCAAAGAAGCAGGGCGCTTCGGTCGATGTTCAAGTGTTGACCAAAGAGAACACCTCTGAGCTGGGTCGCTTTGCCATTTCCGAGACGCTGCAGGACATGAGCGCATTTAAGACATCCACCCTGCGCAACATTGATAAAACCGCGCCCTATATGCACGACGGCAGCCAGAAGACGCTGGAGGACGTGGTGAAGTTCTACAACAACGGGGGAAGGCTTGAAAAGACCGACCCGCTTTCTCCTTTTCTTGACGGCGGTATCAGACCCTTGAATCTGACCAAGGAGCAGGAGGCTGATCTGGTGCACTTTCTCAAAGCGCTCACCAGCCCCGAATTTGCCAAACAGTGAATCAGGGATGATCTCGAAGGCGATGAACCTATTCAGGAGGACACTATGCACCATATCAGTCGGCGTCAGTTTTTGAAGGGAGCCGGAGCCCTGGTCGCTGCGAGCGCCTTGCCGGTAAGCATGGTAAAGGTCGCCCTCGGCGCCGGCAGCGGCGTGGAGGACTTTACCTTTGCCCATATTTCCGATTCGCATATTACCGTTCCTGCCAGGGGAACCTCGGTACGCAACTGGGACCGCGGCCTTATCCGTTCCATTGCCGAGACCAACCTCTTAAACCCGCGGCCTGATTTTATAATCTATGGCGGCGACCTTGCCCAGCTGGGGAAGAAGGACGAGATCGATCTCGCCCTGGAACTGATGGCCAAGGTTGACGGCAAGGTCCATTACGTCATGGGCGAGCATGATTATTACCTGGATCTTGGCGAGCACTGGGAGAAGAGGCTGGGGCCGCAGTGGTACAGCTTTGATCATAAGGGCGTGCACTTCATCGTATTGAACAGCATCCTGACCTATGATGCATGGACCAACAGCAAGAAGTGGTCGACGCCGATGGACCGAATGCTGGCCATGGCGCGCCTTGACAACCCCGGCGGATCGCCGTTCATGGTCGGCGAGAAGCAGCTGCAGTGGCTCAAGCAGGATCTCCAGAAGGTAAGCACGGAAACCCCGATCATTGTCTGCTCTCATTCACCGCTCCAGAAGATTTTCAAGGGATGGAATTTCTGGACGGAAGACGCGGAACAGGTGCAGGCCCTGCTCAAGCCGTTTAACAAGGTGACGGTTATCTACGGGCACGTGCATCAGATCCAGTATAACCAGATCGGAAATATCAGCTTCCACGCGGTCATGGCCACCGCCTGGCCCTGGCCCTACCCCCAAAGCTACACCCAGGCGCCGAGCCATCTGCCGGAGCTGACCGTCCGGATGAACCGTGCCGACCCCTTCTTTGAGCGGGATGCAACGGGCTGGCAGTTCATCAATCTGAAGACCGGCAACGTGGACCTGCATTACCAGCTGCCCAACAATCAGAACCGAAGCGTCGTTTTCAGCGCCCAGGCGGGAAAGCCGGTGGACGCCGTGTATCAGCCGGCGGAAAAACGCATTCCGCCCCAAACCCACTTTTAATGCCATTGATGCGGGAGGCAGTCATGAAACCAATGCAATGCATGCTTATAGCCATGGTGATCGCGGCGGCGGGTCTCTCCCTGGCGCCGGCGGTACCGGCGGATGAATTTACCCCGGAGGACCTGAAGCGCTGGGAGCAGGAGTTTCTCAGCGCGGTGAATGAAGGCGACAAGCTATTTCACAGCGGGACGCTGGGCGGCAACACCGTATCCTGCGACCAGTGTCACCCCAACGCCAGCAACACCCATCCCGAAACCTATCCCAAGTTTCAGAAGCAGATCGGCAAGGTGGTGACGCTCTTTGAAATGCTCAACTGGTGCATCCAGAATCCCCTGGAAGGCAAGCCCCTGGCTGCTGATGATCCGAAGATGACCGCGCTGCAGGCATATATCACCTATGAGCGGCGCGGTGTAAAGCTCGAACCGGGGAAACATTAATCACGAAGAGAGCGGCTTATCAGGAAATGAAGCGGAGCCTCCATGGATAGTGATGGGGGCTCCGCTTTTTCAGGGAAAGGCTTGGTATCAGAAATCATAGAATGAGCTGCTACTGCGTCCGGCGCCGGTTTTTCAGCCGGGCCATCACCCGCGCCCATAAATAATCCACTTCCTTAATATTAAGATAATATATGCATGTAAAATAAAATAAAGTAGCTCCAAGAATTGCCGCGAGAAGGGCGCACAGCTCCCCCAGGAGGGTGGCAGGCACATTCGCCAGAACCGCTTGGTTAATCCACTGGCCGATGACTCCCATGATGATTGCGGCACAGGTAATCTTGATGAGGCTTTGACACAGGTATGACGTTTTATATCCTCCCACCTCCCGGTAGAGGGCGATGCTTAAAAATAAAAAATTAATCAGTACGCAGAGGGAGGTTGAGAGGGCAATGGCGCAGTGCTGAAGCGGTTCAAGCAAGAGGACCACGAAAAGCACGTTGAGCATGACCGTCATAAACGATCCGATGACCGGGTAGCGGGTGCGGTTCAGCGCGTAAAAGATGGGAACGACTATCTTAAGCGATGCGTAGGCGAACAAACCGGCGGAGTAAAAAGACAGGGCCTGCGCCGTCATAAGGGTGTCATGGGCGGTAAAGCGCCCGTGCTCAAAAATGACGCTCACAATCGGGCGGGACAGGAATATCAGGCCGGCGGAAGCGGGAACGGTAAGCAGGAACGAGAGGACGCTGGTTGAAATATACGCGCCCTTGAGCTCGTCAAGGTTGCCCAGGGACGCCTGCTTGGAGACAACCGGCAGGGTCGCCATGGAAAGGGACACCCCCACCATGCCGATGGGGAAAAATATGAGCCGGAAGGCATAATTAAGCCAGGACACGCTTCCCTCCACGCAGCTCGAGGCAAAGAAGGTGTTAACGAAGAGATTGATCTGGGTGGCGGAGAGCCCGATGACGGCGGGAAGCATGAGCCGCATGATCCGGCGCAGGCCTTCATCCTTGAGATCGAGATGCCAGGAAAAGAGGAACCCCTCTTTGCGCAATGCGGGCAGCTGGATGCCGATCTGGAGCAGACCGCCCACCAGCGTGCCTAAGGCCATGCCGATGATGGGCTCGCGGTGGAGGAGGGAAAACCCGTAGGAGAAGAGCAGGCCGGAGAGAATGGATCCGAGGTTGAAAAAACTCGAGGCCATTGAAGGGATAAAAAATTTATTCAGGCTGTTCAGCATGCCCATGGCGATGGCGGAGAGGGAGACCAGGAGCAGAAAGGGGAACATGATCGAGGTCATCAGCGCGGTCAGCTCATGCTTGCCCGGCACCAGGGAAAAATCCGGCGACATCAGGGAGACGAGTTTTCCCGACAGGATCATGCCCAGCAGGGTGATTCCCCCGACCAGGATGATCAGCGCCGCTATGACGTTGCTGGCGAGTTTCCAGGTGGCGCTTGCCCCCTGCTTGTTGCGATAATCGGTGAAGACGGTGATAAAGGCGGCGCTCAACGCGCCCTCGGCGAAAAGGTCCCGCAGCAGGTTGGGAATGCGGAAAGCAACCACGAAGGCATCATAGGCATAGCCCGCCCCGAAAAACCCGGCAAACACCTGCTCGCGCACCAGGCCGAGCAGCCGGCTCAGCAAAACGGCGAAACTGATGGTGCCGGCGGAACGTGCAATGG
The DNA here is from genome assembly GCA_964632275.1 of uncultured Thermodesulfobacteriota bacterium. Lineage (GTDB taxonomy): Bacteria > Desulfobacterota > WTBG01 > WTBG01 > WTBG01 > CAZWCD01. The sequence goes on along the minus strand of CAZWCD010000008.1, from coordinate 15,930 downwards.
TTGATGTGTGTGGTGATTCGGAATGTGCCGTCATGCAGGGATGGTTCTTCGGTAACACATACAAGCAACGAGTGAAAAAAAAGTGATGAAGATTCTTCGGCTGAAGCCTCAGAATGAGGTTATGGCACAGTATCTCAAGGGGGAGGGGCTCATTGTAAGCCTTTGCCGTCCTGCCGCGCTGTTGCAGGGCGCTTCACTGCTGCGGGGTCGGCTCATTGGGTTCGACCGCCGCGCGCGTTCCCGGGCTTTTGGCCAGCCGCCGCTGGCGCCACACCTCCAGCAGGGTGGGCAGGATGGAGAGCAGGAGGATGAAGACGATGACCAGGGTAAAATTATTTTTCACCACCGGAATGGTTCCAAAGAAATATCCGCCGAGGGTGAAGAGAAAAATCCACAAGACGCATCCGACAACATTGTAGGTAGTAAACCGCCAGTAGGACATGCTGCCCACGCCCGCCAGGAAAGGGGCAAAAGTGCGGATGATCGGGAGAAAGCGGCCGATGACAATGGTCATGGGACCATACTTTTCAAAAAATGCGTGGGTGCGCTCAAGATATGCCTTTTTGAAAAAGCGGCTGTCCTCCATATGGAAAACCCGGGGGCCGATATAGCTGCCGATGGCGTAATTAACCGTGTTGCCGAGAATCGCCGCGGCGGACAGGATCAGCAGCAGCCAGCCCAGATGTAATGAGCCGAGCGCACAAAAGGTCCCCGCGATGAAGAGCAGGGAATCGCCGGGGAGAAACGGCGTTACCACCAGTCCGGTCTCGCAGAAGATGGTGATGAAAAAGATCAGGTAGGTCCATACGCCATACCGCAGGATGACCTCATGCAGGTATTTGTCGAGATGCAGCAGTATGTCGATAAAATTCATCATCAAATCCATGTGCCGGCTCCGGATGGCCTGGGGTGGATTGTCGTGCGGGTGCAGTTAAATTGCGCTATTGTAATGGGTAAATGCCGCGTATGCAAGCGATATTTATTCCCCGGCGGCGGTGGTCGATATGCCGACTGCCGGTTTTCATAAATTCATTTCTTGCCCAGAGCATTAAAATAGTATAAAATATAAGCAACGGTTGAAAAATGCCCGGTTAATCATAGTAAGGGAGGCTGCAATGTTCGGTGGCGGTATAGGCATGTCGGAACTGCTGGTGGTGCTGGTGATTGTCCTGATCATTTTCGGCGCCGGCAAATTGCCCGAGATCGGCAAGGGACTGGGAAAGGGCATTCGGAATTTTAAACGGGCGTCAAGCGGAATGGACGAGAACGAGGTGTCCGCCAAGGAACAGGAGAAGGAGCTGGGCGACCGGACGAACAAGCCGTAGCGGTAAAGCTCCACTTTCTGACGAAGCCTGGCTTATACACAAGACCGGTTGGCTTTTTTTATGTGCTCGCCGGGTAATTTTTCTTTCTTCTTGTCGCGCGGATCATACGCGCTTCTTTACCGCAATCAGATCGATTGAGATGACGCATATTACTATAGCGGGATGATGCCATGACAGATTATGATGATCGGGACGACAGGCCGTCCTGGAGTGACATTGACAAACGACGGGACCGGAGCAGCCATGTCCGCCAGGAACCGTCGGAGTCCAGGAAAAAGCCCTCGGCGCAAGATGAGTGGATCAAAAGGCAGTATCGCAAGGAGATAGATAAGCTGTTCAAGGGGACACAGGAAGAGACCGAGGAGCAGAAAAAAGCCAGAATGGACATCGGCCGCGCATACGGCACCGGCAAGTTCAACACCATGGTGAGGCAGTATGTGAAGCAGCACGGCTTGCCCGGGGACTGGAGCACGCTCATGCTGATGCTTGACCACAAGGATTCCCCGCTGGTGCTGCAGGTGCTGGAGGCGCTGAGGGCCATGCTGGGGGAAAGCTCAGAGGCGGAGCAGGACGGGTTTAAAAGCAGGGTGAAAATTATCGCCATGACCGCTGAGGACGAAGCCCTGCAGGAATGTGCCGAGCAGATGCTGGAGGAGCTGAGCCAGTCCGACGGTTAGGGATGTGGGAGCTGCGTCTGCAGGCCGAACAGGTCGAGGTACACCTTCAAATCATCGGATGACAGCGGTGTGTTCAGATAAAAGTCGTTGCCGATTGCAAGGGCTGCCCCGTCGCCCGCGCCCCATTCAGCAAGCCTGTTGCGCGTGTCGGCATTCTTCCGGAAGAGCTGCCGCAGGCTGACGCCCAGCGGGCTTTGGACCACCAGGACCGGGTCAATGCCCGACCGCTCTTCAATGAGAAAGGGGAGATGGTCGGTGCTGACATGGGTGCAGCCGATGATCAGCAGCACCTGTTTTCCCCCGCGCACCAGCTCGGATACCGTGTCCGCCAGGCTGCTGTCCCAGCCGAAAAAATCAGCCTCACCTGCGCTCCCATGTTCCGCCTGCATCCCTGAAGTTCCGTGGGTAAAGGTCTCCAGCCTCTTTTCTTCAATGAAGGTAAGCAATGGCAGGTACTGCAGTTGAGCCGCTGCCGCCGGGTTGCTTTTCAGGCTGACCAGCTGCTCCTCCAGTCCGAGGGCGGGCCTGTTGCCAACGAGGGCGGCAACGATTTCCATAAAGATGCGGTGCTGCGCCGTATCAAAGTAGGCGTCGGCCAGAATAATCACCGGGGCGGTTTTGAGCCGGCCGATCATCTCCTCTTTGCTGACGGTGTTGTATCTGACATAGGTCTCAGTCAGGGGGACGGTATCAAGAATGGTGTGACTCTCAGCGGCATAGCGGAGATTGTAGCGCCCGGGTTCGATCTCTTTGAGCGATGCATTGCGCAGGGCGGCAAGTCCCTGGCTCTCGATGCGGCGTGCCGTCAGGTAGGGCGCCCGCATCGGCCAGCCGCGGTCAATGAGGTACTGGTGAAGGTCGGCGGCGTCCCCGGCCCGGCCCTGGTCGAACAGGATGAGCGCAAGCTCCTCCAATTTCGCAAGATTGCCGGTGCGCTTAAACCCTTCAGCCGCCTCATCCCATCTCCCGGCCTTCATGTCGTCGATGGCGCTTGTTTCAATCAGGTCGACTGAAACCGGGTCCTCAATGAGAGGCACCTGCACCGGTTTCAGGAAAACCTCCCCGAGCCCATTCCCCATATCCTCCGCCAGGACATCCCCCTCCATAATCTTTGTTCCCATGCCTTCGCCGATTCTGGTTGCAATCTGCTGCGCCTCAGTGCTGCCCATCAGCTCCTTTGGATTATCCAT
>CAZWCD010000008.1:10367-12638 GCA_964632275.1 uncultured Thermodesulfobacteriota bacterium | reverse complement strand
TAGAACACGCCCGGCAGCGACCAGAGGTCAAGAATGATCCCGCACAGGAGCGGGCCAATGCCCAGCCCGGCGCTCATCGCCACATTAAATACCGCCATGGCCGTACCCATGCCGAACTGCTTTCCTTCGGTCACGGTGAGCGCGCTTGCCGCGGGGAGGGATATGGCGCCGAGAAATCCCAAGGAGGTGTTCAGCGCGAGGAGCTGGGGGAAGGTGCGGGTCAGGGGAATCAGCGGGACGAGCACGAAGTAGAGAACGCTGCCGGCGGTAACCAGCAATTTGCGGTCCACCTTATCCGCCATCCGGCCAAAGGGCATCTGGAGAAATGCGGTGAGCAGGATGCTGGAGGCAATGACCATGCCGATCTGTGAGCCGCTGAGCGACAGCGTGTTGTGGGCATACAGGGGGACAAAGGTCATGATGCTGCCGCGGCAGAACGCGTTTGAAAAGCGGTACAGACATATGCCCATGATGCTTCTGCTCTTGAGCATGGTCGCAAAGGGGACCTCAAGCGGCGGGGCGGGCCTCTGTACGCTGCTCGACCGGGGCAGGTAGATGATGACCAGCGCCAGCGCCAGCAGGCAGAGCCCTCCCATGATGAGGAAGTTCAGCTCCATGCTTGCATAGTCTTTGCAGAAGCCGCCGATGAGCGGGCCAGACCCGAAGCCCAAAAAAAGGGCAACGCTGAAAATCCCCATGTAATTTCCCTCCTGATCGGGTGGGGATATATCGGCGATAAACGCCATGGCGATGGGAATAATCAGGGCCGAGGAAGCGCCCTGGATGAGCCGGACCACGAACAATTCCGGCGCGCTCCCGGCATATATGTATCCCAGCGATGAGAGGGTATATATCAGAAGACCGGCGGATATGAAGCGCTTTCTTCCCACGCGGTCGGAAATGCGGCCGACCACCGGCATGGTCGCGCTGCGCGCGAGGTTGAATATGGCGAAGATCGCCCCCAGCCACAGGCCGTTCGCCCCGAGGGTCTCCGCGTACAGCGGCAGAATGGGTACGATGATGCCGACCCCAAGCATGGAGGTGAAGATGGAGATGAAGAGGACGCTGAGGATTCTATTCCGGGTGGCGGCAAGGTCGTTCATATGATCGGGCGGTTGAAACCAGGCAAGGCCGGGCGCAGGGGAGGCATGCAACTACGCACTTACCGTTTACCTCTAATGGTGCGGGGATTGAGCAGGCTGGCCATCTCCAGATAGACCTGTTTTAAGGGGACGCGGTGCTTCCGGGCAATACGCTTGCACTGCTCATATTCAGGGGCCGCGGCGCTGCTGCCGTCGGGACCGGTGATAATCTTTACCTCGAGCCGGCCGTACGGGGTGCGAATGGTTTTTACCTGCCGGGGCAGCTTGATCCGTTCAGCCTGATAATAGCGGATGCCGGAGGTGGTGGATTCCTGGAACATAATGGCGGCAAGCGCATCCCTGGATTCGGGGCGGCAGATGACCGTGAGCTTGATCCCGGGACGGTTTTTTTTCATCTGCAGGGGGGCGCATGCCACATCCAGCGCGCCTCCTGAAAAGAGCCGCTCCATGAGATAGTCATAGAATTCAGGATTCATGTTGTCGATGTTCGCTTCCATCACCAGCACCTGGTCGGCGTGTCCATCAGCCTCCCGCTCGCCCAGTATGAGCCGCAGCATGTTGGGCCGATCAGGCAGGTCCCGGCTGCCAACGCCATAGCCGATGCGACCTATTTTCATGGGCGGCATCGGCCCGAAGCTGCCGGCCAGGGTGGTGACCAGCGCCGCACCGGTGGGCGTGACCAGTTCTGCGCGCAGCGCGGTGCCGTAGACCGGCACGCCCTGCAAAAGGGCAAGGCTGGCCGGAGCCGGCAGCGGGATGACGCCGTGCTGGCTTTCAATGAGCCCCGCGGCAAGCGGCAGCGGCGAGGCGTAGATCCGTTCAAGGCCGAGGTGTTCGATGGCAATGGCCGTTCCCACAATATCGATGATGGAGTCAACCGCCCCGACTTCATGAAAGTGCACCCGCGATGGTGTGGTGCGGTGGATGGCGGCCTCAACAGCCGCAAGCTTGCGGAAAACGGCAATGCTCACCTCCTTTACCCGGGGGGAGAGGGTGCTGTCGCCGATCAGACGGCGTATGTCGGAAAAGGTGCGGTGGGCGTGCTGGTGTCCGCCGGTTGTGACGGTAACCCGGCGGCCGGTCAGATGCATTTTTTGAGCGGAGGCCACCGCCAGCTGGTACCGGCCCAGTTGCAGCCGCTTGAGGTCCCGCCGGAGCAGGTTTTCCG
>CAZWCD010000008.1:0-10267 GCA_964632275.1 uncultured Thermodesulfobacteriota bacterium | reverse complement strand
CCGGTTGATCAGGCTGGCTATGTAGCCCGCGCCAAAGCCGTTGTCAATGTTTACCACCGCAAGGCCGGAGGCGCAGGAATTGAGCATTGAAAGCAGGGCGGCGATGCCGCCGAACCCGGTTCCGTATCCGGTGCTGGTGGGCACCGCGATGACCGGTTTATCCACCATGCCGCCGATGACGCTGGGCAGGGCGCCTTCCATGCCGGCGACCACGATGAGCACCGCGGCGGAAAAAAGCTTCTCTTTCTTTTCCATCAGCCGATGGATGCCCGCCACCCCCACGTCGTAGAGATGGTCCACCGCATTGCCCATCAGCGAGGCGGTTACCAGCGCCTCTTCCGCAACCGGAATGTCGGAAGTGCCCGCGGAAACCACCAGAATGGTTCCCCGCCCCCGGTACTGCGCTCTGCCCTGCCGCAGGGAGAGGAGACGGGAGGCGGGATGATAGGTGAGGGCGGGCAGCGATTTTTTGATGCGGGCCGCCTTTGCCGCGTCAACCCGGGTGACCAGAATGGGGTGTTTGCGGCGCAGCATGTTTGTAATGATGGTGATTATCTGGGGAGCGGTTTTGCCCTCGCCCCAGATGACCTCGGGGAACCCCTTGCGCAGGGTGCGGTGATGGTCAAGCGTGGCAAAGCCGATGTCTTCAAACGGGAGGCTTTTCAGCCTCGCCATCGCCGCATCAATGGACATGGTTTTCCGCCGGACCGCGTCCAGCACGTTTTTTATGTCATCAGGTTGCATAGGTCACGGCGATGAAAAATGGTCGAAGCCCACTCTTCCGATATCATACGGCTTGTGCTGCGCATCGAGCACCAGCAATCCGCCCCCGTCGGTGATCTCGCCGATCCGGGTGACCGGCGCGGAAAAATGTCCGGCCAGGCGCTGCAGCTCCCCATCACGGTCCGGCGGCACGGTGAACAAAAGCTCATAATCCTCGCCGCCGGCGAGGGCGTAATCAATTTTCCGCTCGCCTTCGGGTATCGGGCAGCGCACGAAATCATGGGAAAGCGGCAGGCCGGCAAGGGAGATGGTTGCCCCCCCGGCGCCGCTTGCGGCAAGCACGCGCGAGAGATCCGCCAGCAGGCCGTCGCTGATATCGATCATGGATGAGGCGATTTTCTGATCCGCCAGCAACCGGCCTTCCCGGACCCGCGGCAGCGGTGTCAGGTGCCGCGCTGCAAGGGAAGAGCAGCCGGCAAGCGGCAGGCGCTGCCGTTCCCGCCTGAGCAGTGACAGGCCCAGCGCCGAGTCGCCCAGCGTCCCGGTTACCCAGATGGCATCGCCGCTGCGGGCGCCGCTTCGCCGGACCAGCCGGTCGGGTAGGATCTCTCCGATGACGGTTACGTCAATAACCAGCTGACGGGGCGATGCGTTGGTGTCGCCGCCGGCCAGCCGAACATCGAATTCTCCCGCCCGCAGCATCATGCCGCGGTAGAGGTCGTCAACAAACTGAAGCGGGAGATGCGGCGGCAGGCCGAGGGAAACCAGGAAAAAGCGGGGGACCCCTCCCATCGCCGCGATATCGCTGAGATTGACCGCCAGCGCCTTCATGCCCAGGCTGAGGGGATCGGTCAGCCCCAGGTCGAAGTGCACATCTTGCAGCAGGAGGTCACAGGTGGTCAGCAGGAGGTGGCGTTCGGTGAGGATGAGCGCTGCCGCGTCATCACCGATGCCGCAGGCAATTGAGGGGTGCGGCGTGCAGCAGGCCGAGGCAATGCGCCGGATAAGCCCTGATTCGCCTAGGTCTTTGATGTCCACCTGCTTTTCTTCGTCCCGTTATTTTTTTTGGTTTTGCTCAGGGCATGCCGGAGGACATCATCCATGGTGCGGGCAAACACGTAGGTCAGCCGTTCCTTTATGTTCTCGGGTATTTCCTCGATATCCTTCTTGTTCCGCTCGGGCACAATAATCGTCTTGATCTTCGCGCGAATGGCGCCCAGCGACTTTTCCTTCAACCCGCCTACCGGCAGGACCCGGCCGCGCAGGGTGATTTCTCCGGTCATGGCCACGTCCTTTTTCACCGGTGTCCTGGTCAGGGAGGAGATGACCGCCGTGGCCATGGTCACGCCCGCCGACGGGCCGTCCTTGGGAATGGCGCCGGCCGGCACGTGAATGTGCAGGTCCAGCTTTTCATAAAAGTCGGCATTGATGTTCAACTCCCCGGCCTTGGAGCGAGCGTAGCTCAGGGCGGCCTGGGCGGATTCCTTCATCACATCGCCGAGGTGTCCGGTGAGGGTTAAATTGCCCTTGCCTTTCATGGTTGAAGCCTCAACGTGCAGCACCTCTCCCCCCGACTGGGTCCAGGCCAGTCCGGTGGCTACCCCGATTTGATTCACTTCCTGCTCCGCCTCGGGCAGGTACTTGGGCACGCCCAGATATTTGTGGAGATTCTCGGTGGTGATGTGGTGCGCCTTGCTTTTGTTTTCCGCTATGCTTCGAGCCACCTTCCGGCAGATGGCGGCGATCTCGCGCTCCAGATTGCGCAGGCCGGATTCCTGGGTGTACTGGGAAATGGCCATGAGCAGCGCGTCGTCGTCGATGTGCATGTTCTTTTTGGTGATGCCGTTTTCCTCCAGCTGCCGGGGTATCAAAAACTGCTTGGCAATCATCAGCTTTTCTTCATCGGTGTACCCGGAGATGGTGATGATCTCCATCCGGTCCTTCAGGGCGGACAGGATCGGATCAACCAGGTTCGCCGTGGTGATGAACATGACGTTGGACAGGTCGAACGGCAGGTTGAGATAGTGGTCGCTGAAGGAGAAGTTCTGCTCGGGATCAAGCACCTCGAGCAGCGCGGCCGACGGGTCCCCGCGGAAGTCGGCGCCCACCTTGTCAATCTCGTCCATCATGAACACCGGGTTGTTGCTCTGCGCCTGCTTCAGGCCCTGAATGATCCGTCCGGGCAGGGCGCCGATATAGGTGCGGCGGTGCCCGCGTATCTCTGCCTCATCGCGTATCCCTCCCAGCGAGATGCGGGTAAATTTGCGCCCCATGGCGCGGGCGATGGACTTGCCCAGCGATGTTTTTCCCACCCCGGGCGGTCCCACAAAGCAGAGGATGGGGCCCTTCATCTTCTTTTTCAGCTTGCGCACCGCCAGGTATTCCAGGATGCGCTCCTTGACCTTTTCCAGGTTGTAATGGTCCTCATCCAGCACCTGCTTGGCCTTTTTAATGTCGAGGTTGTCCTTGGTGTGCCTGCTCCAGGGTATTTCCACCAGCCAGTCCAGGTAGGTGCGCACGATGGAGGCCTCCGCTGCATCGGCGTGCATCTGCTCCAGCCGGTTCAGCTGCTTCTGCGCCTCTTTGGCCACCTCGTCGGGCATCTTGGCCTGCTTGATCTTTTTCGACAGCTCGGCCACCTCTGCGGCCTTTTCGTCGATGTCCCCCAACTCCGCCTTTATCGCCTTGAGCTGTTCACGGAGAAAATACTCGCGCTGGGTCTTGGTCATTTCCTCCTTGGCCTGGGACTGGATCTTGGCCTGCATGGTGGAGACCTCGAGCTCCTTGGAGAGGTGCTCATTCACCTTCTTCAGCCGTTCCGAGGGATCGAGGGTTTCCAGAATCCGCTGCGAGTCCTCTATCTTGAGGCGCAGATTCGAGGCAACCAGGTCGGCCAGTCTGCCGGGCTCATTGACGCTGTCCAGGATTTCTATCACCTCGGTTGAAATGAGTCCCTTGAGCGACAATATCTTTTCGCACTGCTCCTTGACATTGCGCATCAGCGCCTCTATCTCCGGCGTGATGGGCGATGCGGTGACATCCGGGGCCTCTTCGATCACCACCTGAAAGCAGGGCTCGGATCTCAGGTATTGCTTGATCAGAGCGGTAACCAGCCCCTGGATCAGTATCTTGACCCGCCCGTCGGGAAGCTTGAACTTCTTCATGATCATCGCCACCGTGCCGGTGGAGTAGATGTCCTCGGGCCGGGGATTGTCGTTGTTGGGGTCCTTCTGGGTGGCAATGCAAATGAGCCGGTCCTTGGTCAAGGCCTCGTCAACCGCGTTGATCGATGACTCCCGGCCCACGTACAAGGGCAGGAACATGTGATTGAAGATGACGATGTCCCTCACCGGCAAGAGCGGCAGGGCCTTGGGGATTTCAATGGGTTCTTTTCCTTCAGCGTGCACCATAGAAGCGTAACCTTTCAAGGGCTGTAGAGCAGGAGTTGTAATTAGTTGTACTATAACATTTCAATCAAGCAAGGGTCAAGTGCATAGTGGCGGCATCGCAGCAAACACTCGCGGTGAGTTTGCAATTGAGAAACGCAGCGCGTATCCATCGTGACGGATTACCCCGGCACGTTTCCTGCACTGCAGAATAATGATGCATTCCGAGCCGGGCTTCGGTGAAATCAGCCGAAAACCCGGCCGGTAGGCCCCCTCGGTCCAGAATGAGCTTTACATATTTTGAAAATATGGTATTTTTTTCCACGGCATATACTAACATCATACCGGGAGGCCGAGGTGAACGCACTGCCGAACAAAATTTCCGTCGTGATTCCCGCCCTCAATGAGGAGCATACCATTGGCGATATTATCCAGGGAGTCAAGCCATTTGCCGATGAAGTGATCGTGGTCGACGGGCACTCGCAGGACCGGACCCGGGAGGTCGCCGAATCGCTGGGGGTCAGGGTGGTTCTTGACAACCGGAAGGGCAAGGGCGAGGCCTTGCGGCATTCACTCAACGTGGTGACCGGGGATATAATTGTCTTTATTGACGCAGACGGCTCTCACGATCCCCGGGACATCCCCCTGCTGGTTGAGCCCATCAAAAAAGGCGAGGCGGACCACGTGTCCGGTTCCCGCCTGATGGGCGGATCAAGCGAGCTGCACGGGGGATTCGACGAGTGTTTCCGCCTCATGGGCAGCTCGTTTATCACCGCGTGCATCAACTGGCGGTTTAAGGTGCGACTGAGCGAAAGCCAGAATGGGTTTCGCGCCATCCGCGCCGATGTGATGCGGCAGCTGGGCCTGGTGGAGGACATTACCACCATCGAGCAGGAGATGATTATCAAGACCCTGAAGAAGGGGTTCCGGATGGCTGAAGTGCCCAGCCACGAACATGTGCGCAAGATGGGCTATTCAAAAATCAGCCTCAAGAAGGTCTGGTTCAGGTACGTCTATTCAATGATCAAGTACCTTTTTTCCTGACCGGCGGTTCACAAACCATCCCCTGGGTTACACGCTCATCCTTCGTGAGTGCAGCGTACCGGTCCATGCACTACGCTCCAACAACCGAACAGCGGCATGCCGTCTGCACATGAGGTCTGCCCGTAAGCACTTATGCGCGTTCTCTTGCTGAATCCTCCTGCCGGAGGCGGGAGGAAATTTATTAGGGAAGGCAGATGCACCCAGGAGCAGGGGGTGTGGGCCACCCTCTGGCCGCCCCTTTCCCTTGCCGTCATCGCGGCGGTGCTGGAGCGTGACGGTCATCAGGTGCGCATCATGGATTGTCCCGCCGGGGGCCGGACCTTCGATGACGTGAAGCGCGCCATTGAGGAGATGCATCCGGGGGCGATCATCTGGAGCACCGGCACGCCGTCCATTGAGAGCGACCTTGCGCTTGCCTCACTGGTCAGGCGCTTTAGCCCGGCGGCGCGCACGGTGGTGTTCGGCACCCATGTGACCGCGTTGGACCGGGAGTGCCTGCAGTCAGCCCCGGATCTCGATGTCATTGTGCGAAACGAGCCGGAGGCGACGGTGGCCGACGTGGTCAACACGCTCTCGGCAGGAAGGGGCATCGACGGCATTGCCGGCATAACCTTCCGCAATGAACAGGGCGGCATTGTCCGCAACCCGGAGCGCCCCTTTATCGAGAACCTTGATGATCTTCCCTTTCCCGCCTGGCACCTGATCGACGTGGATCGCTACCGGCTGCCCCTCAAGGGAAGGCCGTTTTTGATGGTGGCCCCGCTGCGCGGCTGTCCCTTTCGCTGCAGCTTCTGCACCTGTCATACCTATTACGGCGCGCGGCTGCGCACCCGGTCGGTTGAAAGCGTGTTGGCCGAGATTGTCCATGACCGGGATCGCTTCGGCATCAGCGACTTTTTCTTCTGGGCCGAAACCTTCGTGGTCAACAAAAACTATGTACGCGATCTCTGCCGGGCCATGCTGGAACGGGGCGTGCGCTTCGCCTGGACCGCCAACAGCCGGGTGGACACGATCGATGCGGAGCTGCTCTCGCTGATGGCCGAGGCGGGCTGCTGGATGCTCAGCTTCGGCATCGAGTCGGCGAGCCAAACCGTGCTCGACCAGGCGGACAAGGGCACCCGCGTCTTGGACGCAGTAACGGCGGTGCGGCTGGCGCGCACAGCAGGCATTAAGACGGTCGGACACTTCATTCTCGGCCTGCCGGGGGAAACCAGGGAGTCGCTTGAAATGACCATTGCCTATGCCGCCCAGCTCAAGCTGGATCTGGCACAGTTTTACTGCGCTGTCCCCTTTCCCGGCAGCAGCCTGTATGAACGGGCGCTCAAGGAGCGATGGATCAACCCGCCTGACTTCAGCAATTTTAACCAGAATACCCCGCTTTTGAACCTTCCCGGACTGCCGGCGGACGTGGTCAGCAGGTATCGCGCGCGGGCCTACCGGCGCTTTTATACCAGGCCGGCGAATGTGGTCAGGGCGCTGCGCCTGGTCAACTGGAGGGACATGCGCGGCCTGTTCCGCTCCATGATCGCGTTTGTCCGATGGATGCTCAAGGTTTGATGTGGCTGCTGCCGGCGCTATCGGCAGGAGCGCCTTCAGGCGCGATAGGTTCGCGCCGTAAAGCCGCGCCTGGCGGTTGTCAATTATGGTGAGGGAACAATTCAGGTTCAGGACTACAAGAACCCGCATGAGGAGGGCGCCAGTGTATATTTTAGGCATATGGGACGGCCATGATGCAGGGGCCGCCGTCATCAAGGACAACCGTATTCTAGCAGCGATCAATGAGGAGCGCCTGACCAGGCGGAAGCTGGAGATACGCTTCCCCGCCCGGTCGGTCATGGAATGCCTCCGCTCTTGCAACCTGAAGCCGGTCGATATTCAGCAGATTGCAGTTTCCACCTTTGACCTATCCAAGACCCTGGCGCGGATTGTCCCCGCCACCAAGGAGGAATATTATCTCATCCGCCGGCGGAAAAAGGCCCCGGGGCTGATGAGCAGCCTCAAGAAACGGGCAAAGTATAAATTGACCGAGTTGCCGGCCAACCGCATCACCGCCTGGCTAAGCCGCATCCCGCTGAAGCGGACGCTTGATGCGATGGGCTTTACCGGTTACCGGATGCAGCTGGTGGATCATCACCGCTGCCACGCCGCGGCCGCTGCCTTTTGCAGCGGGTTTGACGACTGCCTGGTCATAACCATCGACGGCATCGGGGATGCGCTCTCCGGCACCATCAGCACCCTTGCCGGAGGGAAGCTTGCTCGCTTGACCGCCATATCCGGAAGGCACTCCCTCGGCATCTTTTTTGAACATGTGACCAACCTGATGAACATGCGGGAGCTGGAGGATGAGGGCAAGGTCATGGCCCTGGCCAATTATGCCTACCCCATTCCCGACGAGCAGAATCCCCTGCTCGAGTTCATTCAGATACAGGGGCTTGACGTGTTCTGCCGGTACAGCACGCTCAGGATGTATGACGAGCTTAAGAAAATATTGTGGCGCTATCCATCGGAGCAGTTTGCCTACATGGCCCAGCGAACCCTCGAGGTGAAGATTGTCGAGCTGGTGCGCAACGCCATCGCCGCAACCGGCAAACGGCGGGTGGCGCTGGCCGGCGGGGTGTTTTCCAACATCAAGGTGAACATGCTGGTGCGCACCCTCGCCGGGGTGGACGGCTGCTTTGTCTTCCCCCACATGGGCGACGGCGGACTGGCCCTGGGCGCGGCGCTGGCGGCAAACTACGACGTGAACGGGGTGAGCCGCTGCGTGCTGGACGACGTCTTCCTGGGCGCAGATTACACCGATGAACAGATGCATGAGGCGCTTGCCTCGAGCGGCTTGGACTACCGCTTCTGTGATGCGATAGAGGAGGAGGCGGCGCAGCTCATCGCACGCGGATCCATCATCTTCTGGTTTCAGGGAAGGATGGAATACGGACCACGCGCCCTGGGAAACCGGAGCATCCTGGCAGTGCCCAACTCCAAGCGGATACGGGATCTGCTGAACCTGCGGCTGAAGATGCGGGTCTGGTACCAGCCGTTCTGTCCTTCCATGCTCGAGGAGGAGGCGCCCTCCTACCTTGAGGAGTACGACGCACCCAACCGGTTCATGACCATGGGATACATGGTGCGGGATGAGCGGCGGGATGAAGTCGAGGGGGTGATCAGCGTTGACGGAAGCTGCCGGCCGCAGATGGTGGACGGCGCCGCCACCCGCTACGGAAAGCTGCTGAGCAGTCTGAAGACGCTCACCGGGAGAGGGGTCTTGCTCAACACCAGCTTTAATCTGCACGGCGAGCCCCTGGTGTGCTCACCGCAGGATGCCATTGACACCCTCAAGCGGACGGGCAATGAATATCTGGTCATGGGAAATTACCTGGTAAGGGGGAAGGTATGAAACGACTACTGCAGATGATGCTGTATAGTGCCAGCGGCCTCATAACCCTCGCCGGCGCAATTGTACTGTATCGCTGGGCATCCTCCAACAGCAGCTGGAAGCTGCAGGAGCAGCTCCAGATCATATCCCCGCTCTTTTTGGAGATCTGCTTCTTTCTCCTGGTGCTCGCCGTCGGCATAAATTGCCGGCTCATCAAAACCCTTTTCTCCGGCATATCACGTCGCATCTGGCTTTTACTTGCGGCGATAACCCTGGGCGGCCTGCTCCTCACCGTTTGTGCGGCGCCGCGCGATCACCGCATCTATTATGATGAGGATATCTATCTCAGCATCGGACAGAATATTGCCTATCTTAAAAATACCGGCGCCCATGCCGGAGAGGATTACGGAACCAGCCTGGGCAGCATCTGGAAGCGGTGGACCGGCCGGGCGGCCATGTGCAATGAGGGACGGCATGAGTACGGCGATTTTTTCTGCGACCGGCTGGAGTACAACAAGGAGCCCAACGGATGGCCATATCTGATCAGCATTGTGTTTCGACTCGCCGGCGTGCATGAAAATGCGATTTTCTGGACTACCAACCTGCTGTATGCCCTGTCAATCCTAACCTCCTTCGGCATAGCCTATCTGCTTTTCCACTGCCCGTATCGGGGGCTGTTCGCGGCGCTCATCTTTGCCCTGACCCCGGAATATATCATGTGGTCCAACACCACCGCGGTGGAGCCGAGCGCCGCCTGTTTCACCGGCCTGGCCCTGCTCACGGCGCTGATCTATGTCAGGAGCCGGGCGGGGTCCGCCCTGTTCCTGCTGATGGTCACGGCAGCATTTGCATGCCAGTTTCGACCCGAATCCATCATGTGCCTTGGCGTTATCGGACTGGCGGTGCTTTTCTTTGCCAACGAAGAGCTGAAGCGGGGGCGATTTTATCTAGCCCTGTCCGTTCTCTTTATCCTGATCATTCCCCACCTGGTTCACCTGTATGCGGTGAAGGACATGGGCTGGGGAAGTTCCGGACCGAAGTTTTCCTTTGAGTATCTCCAGGGAAATGTAAAAACCAATGCGCTTTTTTATCTGAAGAATCTCAGGTTTCCGGTGACATTCACGGCGCTCTTTTTCATCGGCCTGCTGCTGGGGGGCAGGGCAGGGGAGGGGAACGGCAGGACATTCTATCTGTACGGGAAAACCGTTGCCTTGTTCTGGTTTCTCCTCTTCTGGGGCATCTTTATTCTGTTCTACGCGGGGAGCTATGATTACGGTGCGGATGTCCGCTTTGCCCTGCTCTCATCCATGCCTTTGGCCGTGCTGGCCGGATGCGGCAGCGTGTCGCTCGCCCAGCTCTTGAACCGGCGGTTCAGGTACATGCAGTTTCTCCTGGCGGCCGTCATTATTTTTTCCTTCCTCCCGTTTTTGCCGTTCGTCAAGGCCATAACCCAGGAGGCCTGGGGGGCGCGTTACGATCATCTGTATGCGCAGGAGATGGCGAAAGAGGTGCCGGATAATGGGATAGTGCTCACCCACAACCCGAACATGTTTCTGCTCTGGGGTAAGAATGCGGCGCAGGCATCGCTGGCAACCGAGCAGACCGGTTACTTCAAGAACTTTTTTAACCGTTACCCCGGCGGCGTTTATTTTCACTATAATTTCTGGTGCAACGTGCCTGACAAGCTGCAGAATTCATTTTGCAAGAACATCCTCGAGCGCTACGATAGCACGCTCATCAAATC
>CAZWCD010000007.1:0-38456 GCA_964632275.1 uncultured Thermodesulfobacteriota bacterium | reverse complement strand
TTCAGTTCGGACACATTGCCGGGCCACTCGCAGGATTCCAGGTGCTGCTTCACCGCCGGATCAATTTTTTTCACCTGCCGGCCATAGGTTTTGTTGAACACCTCGATGAAGTGCTGGGCCAAGGTCATTATTTCCCCCGGGCGTTTCCGCAGCGGCGGGATATGTACGGCGCGTTTGCTCAGCAGCTGATACAGCTGCTTGTTAAATTTACCCCCATCAACCAGCTTTTTCAAATTTTCACCCGTTGCCGCCACCACGCACCTGCCCCAGGGTTTCCTGCCGGCCTTGCGCTCCGCGGATGCCCTTCTTCCCTTGAGGAACTTGAGCACGCGGGCCTGATCCGCCTTGCTGAGATGCTCGATGTGCGAGAAAAAGAGGGTGCCGCCCTCCAGGGCATGCCCGCTCTCAGGGTGCTCTTCGCAGGAGCCGTTCTCTCTGCTCATGGCCAGCAGCTGTTCTTCCAGTCGGGCGGAGGTCACTTCCCTGCAGCAGACGGGAATGAAGGGGGAGATGAAATGGGGACTGTGAAAATGGATAATCCGGGCAAGCAGTTCCTTGCCGGTGCCGGTCTCACCTGTAAGCAGCACCGGGTGCACGCCGGTCCCGGCAATTTCGGTCACCTGCAGACACAGCTCCTTCATGGTTTTGCTCACGGCCAGCTGGTCATCACTCTCCAGCTCCTGCAGGCATGAGCGCCGGAGGCGCTCCACCCGCTGCCGGTAGCAGCGCTCGGCCACAACCCGGGAGGTGACAAGCTTGACTTCCTCGGGGTTGCAGGGGCGCACAAAATAATGCGCCGCGCCGTGCTTCATCGCCTCAAGGCCCTGCTCGCGGGAATCGACCACGGCAAAAAAAACCGTGCACCCCCCGTTCTTTCTGACTCGGGTGAATGTTTCCACGCCATTGAGTTCCGGCAGACCCGGCGAAAGAAAGACCACGTCCGGTGTTTCCCGCTTGAAATTCTTCAGCGCCTTTTTCCACGAAGCTATAAAGGTAACCTGATGCCCGTTTTCCTTCAGGCATTGTATGATCGGGTGGTAATCGGCTTCTTTCGCATCGACAATCTGTATCCTGACACCCATGGCTTCGACCCCTACGCTAACCTCCGTCACGCGGGCTTCCCCGTGAAAGCCTCCTAAAAAAGCATTCTACCACGATGCATCTCCATGATAGAATGTCATCCCCCCTTATCGGTAGTTGCGTGAACGAAACAGCGACTGAAACTAGCAAATTCATTTTTTTTAGTCAAGCCCGATTTAAAAAAATATGCCCTCTGACAATAATGACCTTGATTTTAAAATGCTTTTTTGTCATGCTTGCGTACACAATGCACAGGTCATGCCTTCATTGAATAGGATCTGCAGGAGGGCAGAACATGGATACGATAACCGAGATGCTGATGAAACTGCTGCTGTCAGCCTTGTTGGGGGGGCTGGTCGGGCTGGAGCGGGAGGTGCACGCGCGGGCGGCGGGGCTGCGGACGCACATCCTGGTCGCCACCGGCTCCACGCTGATCATGATGGTGTCCAATCACATGTTTTTTCTGTTCCAGGAGCAGACCGCCGACAGCGTGCTCCGGCTTGATCCCGGCCGCATTGCCGCCATGACCATGAGCGGCATCGGCTTCCTCGGGGCGGGCACCATTATCCAGTCCAAGGAAATCGTGCGCGGATTAACCACCGCCGCCTGCCTCTGGGTCATAACCGCCGTCGGCCTGGCGGTGGGATGCGGGTTCTTCCTCCCCGCCATCATCACCTCGGTCATCGCGCTGATTGCGCTTTACCTGCTGCACTACCTGGAATCCTTTCTCAAGCGCAACTGGTACCGGACGGTCAGGTTGCTCAGCGGTGACGATCAGCACTTCCCCGCCATCGAGCAGGTGCTCACCGCCCATCGCGTTCATATCCTCAGGGTCTCCATGGATAAGAACCTGGTGCAGCAGGAGGTCACCTATGACATTGACATCAGAATGAAAAAGGACATCCGGGATTTTACCATCGTGCACGACCTCTCAGCCATAGCCGGGTTAAAGCGGGTGCAATGGATCTAGCGGGATTGTCCGTGCGGACCAAAAAACACTTGCTATCAGTGCGGACTTTCTATACTATCTCATCGCGAAGAGGCCACGCCCCTCTTCTGACCGTCACCGGGAGCACCCTGCATGAATACCTACATTGTCTTATCCCTGGCTATCTCGCTCAACGCGCTGGCAAACATCCTCATGAAAGTCGCCATGCGCAGACAGGGAGAGGCCGGCGACATGCTGACCATGATTACACGCTCGCTCACCAATCCGGTGCTGTTCCTGGGTCTGCTCTCGTTCGGCCTGGCGCTGGTTGCCTACTGTTACGTGCTGGCCAAAATCAATCTGAGCATCGCCTATCCGCTGATGACCAGCCTCGGCATCATAATTGTCATTGCCGCATCCTGGCTCTTCCTGGACGAAACCATAACCCTGCTGCAGGTGGCCGGCTTTGTCTCCATTATCGCGGGGGTATGGATGGTGGCACAATGACCGCTCTCATGAGGTAAGCATCGGTGCAGACACACGCCTGGTATCTCATCTTCCGGACCATGCGGCCGCGGCAGTGGACAAAAAACCTGCTGGTGTTTGCCGCGCTCATTTTTTCCCGCAATCTTTTCAACCTCTCGCTCACCCGGGATGTCACCATCGCCTTCCTCATCTTCTGCCTCCTTTCGGGAAGCGTGTACATCCTCAATGACTTGATCGATCTGCAGGCCGACCGGGCCCACCCCAAAAAATCCACCCGGCCGCTCGCCTCGGGCAGGCTCAGGCCCCGGACGGCGGCTGCTGCCGGTTTGGTTATTGTCATGGTTGCGCTGGCGGTTGCCTTCCGGCTCAACACCGTGTTCGCCCTCACCGCGCTCGGGTACTTCATCCTGCAGATCGCCTATTCCCTGCTCTTAAAACACGTGGTGATCATCGATGTGCTCGCGGTTGCCACCGGGTTTGTCCTGCGGGCCATTGCCGGCGCCGAGGTCATCAGCGTGCCCATATCCTCGTGGCTGCTCATTTGCACCATCCTCCTGGCGCTGTTCCTGTCGCTCGGGAAAAGAAGGCATGAGATCCTGCTGCTCGAGGACAACGCGGTGCACCATCGCAAAATTCTTTACGAGTACAGCCCCGGACTGCTCGACCAGATGATTTCGGTGGTCACCGCTTCAACCGTTGTGGCCTATGCCCTCTATACCATGTCCGCCGACACCGTGGCGAAATTTCACACGGACAATTTAAAATACACCATACCCTTTGTCCTGTACGGCATTTTCCGCTATCTCTACCTCATTCATCAGAAGAGCGAGGGGGGCAGCCCGGAGCGGATCCTGTTTGATGACAAGCCGCTGCTGATCAATATCGTGCTCTACCTGGCCACCGTCTGGTTTTTCACCTATAGCTGAGACGGCCGCCGGTCTCTGTTTGAAATGATGCAGCAACAGATTTCAGAAAGGTGACCTCCGGCTGCCGCAGGCGGCGGACCGGTGGTAACCCGGGGCCTTCTGAAACGGAAACCCTTCCCGCTGGGGATGGTTTCGCTGAACGGCCCGATCGGTTGAGGAAGCGATTCAACCACCACACAACCTTGTTGCCTGAAGGAGGGAACAGATGGGTAAAATAAGCCGGCAGCAGAAAGCGAAGAAGAAAAAGAAGAAGAAAAAGATAAAGCGGATCGGCAGAGGAAGCAAGCGGTAGCAGCGTCTGTGCCCGCGGAGCCCTTGTGGCGCTTCGCGGGTTTTTTGTGTGCGGGCGGCGGCGCCGGTAAAAAAACTTTTCATTAAAGATATTCCCCCCCCTACCGATAGGCTACCACACTATACCGTTCCATCACCTTCTGTGAGGTACCCAGGCCATGGCTTCCTTCCAACCCGACACCAGTTTTGCACCGGAGATCGTACCCTTCCTCCTGACCAGGGTTGACTACGTGGGGTTCTTCCTTAAAATGGATCATCAGGACTCCCATTTCACCACACTCCTGCTCAACCGGAACGACATGAATTCGCAATCCGAGCTGATGCAAAACCTGGCGGCCATCTATGACAGCTACGCCAAGCCATGACCGGCGCCGCACGATCCGCCCGTCCTGATTATTCCATTCCCGCATCGTCATCATCTGCTCAACGCGCCTGGCCCTCCCGCATTTCCCTTGCATTGTCCGCCCGATTGGCATAAAATTCGTCCTCCGCGCATCGCCGGGGCACCATCCCGTCCGCGGCACGGTCATATTCGATGCATGAACAAACGGCAAGCCCATGGAAAAAATCGTCATTAGAGGCGCCCGGGAGCACAACTTAAAGAACATAGACTTGGAGATCCCCCGCAACCGGTTGGTGGTCATCACCGGACTGAGCGGCTCGGGGAAGTCTTCGCTGGCCTTCGACACCATTTACGCCGAGGGGCAGCGGCGCTATGTTGAATCGCTTTCCGCCTACGCCCGGCAATTTCTGGAGCAGATGGACAAGCCCGACGTGGAATCGATCGAGGGGCTTTCTCCCGCCATCTCCATTGAGCAACGGGGCCTGAGCAAGAATCCCCGCTCCACCGTGGGCACGGTGACCGAAATTTACGACTACCTGCGCGTGCTCTTTGCCCGGATCGGCAGACCGCACTGCTACAAGTGCGGGCGGGAAATCACCTCCCAGACCGTTCAGCAGATGGTCGACCAGCTCATGGAGCTGCCACCGGGATCCCGGATCATCCTCTACGCACCGCTGATTCAGGACCGCAAGGGCGAGTATCGCAAGGAGCTCAACCAGTTGCGCAAGAGCGGCTTTGTGCGGGTCCGGGTCGACGGTACGGTGCGGGATTTGAGCGAAGAGATTCAGCTCAATAAAAACCGGAAGCATACCATCGACGTCATGATTGACCGGCTGGTGATCAAGGAACAGATAGAAAAGCGGCTGGCCGATTCGCTGGAAACGGCGCTCAACCTTGCAGGCGGCACCGTCCGGGTGGAGGTCAACGCCAAACAGGAGCTGCTCTTCAGCGAAAAAAGCGCCTGTGTTGAGTGCGGCATCAGCTTTCCCGAAATATCCCCCCGCATATTTTCCTTTAACAATCCCCACGGCGCCTGCCCCGCCTGCGGCGGCCTCGGCACCAAGATGTATTTTGATCCCGATCTGATCGTTCCCAACCACCACCTCTCTCTTCGAGAAGGCGCCATCCTCCCCTGGGCCAGGCGAAAATCCATCTACTACCATCAGATGCTTGACGCGCTCTCAAAGCATTACCGGTTCGACATTTACACGCCCTTCAAGGATCTGCCCCCCCATTTGCAGCGGATGCTGCTCTACGGATCGGGAAGCGAAAAGATCAATTTCTACTATGATGACGGGGCGCGCCGCTTTTCTCACCAGCGCGAGTTCATGGGGGTCATACCCAACCTTGACCGGCGCTACCGTGAAACTGACTCGCCCGACTTGCGCGAGGAGCTGAGCCATTACATGAACACCAGCGTCTGCCCCGACTGCTCCGGCTCCCGGCTGAGAAGGGAAAGCCTTTTCATTACCATCGACCGCCGCTCCATACACGACATCACCCGGCTGTCCATCAAGGAGGCGCTTGCATTTTTTGCCGGGCTGAAGCTGAGCAGCCGCGATAAAAAAATAGCCCAGCGCGTGCTCAAGGAGATCAATGAGCGGCTCACCTTTCTGCTGCAGGTGGGGGTTGACTACCTCACCCTGGATCGCGCCTCAACGACCCTGTCGGGAGGCGAGGGGCAGCGGATCCGGCTGGCCACGCAAATCGGATCAAGCCTGGTGGGCGTGCTCTACATCCTGGATGAGCCCAGCGTCGGGCTCCATCAGCGCGACAACGTGAAGCTGCTTGAGACGCTGAAGCGGCTGCGCGACCTCGGCAACACCGCGCTGGTGGTGGAGCACGACGAGCAGACCATTCGTGCCGCTGATCATGTCATCGACATGGGCCCGGGGGCGGGGCGCGACGGCGGCGAGGTGGTGTTCAGCGGCAGCCCGGAGGAGATCCTGCATGACCGGAATTCCCTGACCGGGAAATATCTTTCCGGACGGCTCAAAATACCGCTGCCCGCGGCCCGCAAGAAAGCAGGCAGCCGCTTTCTCACCATCAAGGGCGCCACCGAAAACAATCTGAAAAATATTACGGTCAAGGTTCCGCTGGGGCTGTTCACCTGCGTCACCGGGGTTTCCGGATCCGGTAAAAGCACCCTGGTCATCGACACCCTCTACCGGGCGCTGGCGCAGCGCCTCTATCACGCCAAGGAGCGGGCCGGGAAAGTGGAAGACATTGAGGGGCTGGCCTACATCGACAAGGTCATTGACATTGACCAGAGCCCCATCGGGCGGACCCCCCGCTCCAATCCCGCCACCTACACCGGCAGCTTCACCCACATCCGGGATCTGTTTGCCCGGCTGCCTGAATCCAGGGCGCGCGGCTACAAGGCAGGCCGCTACAGCTTTAACGTGAAGGGGGGGCGGTGCGAGGCCTGCGCCGGCGACGGGCTGATCAAGATTGAAATGCACTTTCTTCCCGATGTCTTCGTCACCTGTGAAACCTGCAAGGGCAAGCGATACAACCGGGAGACGCTGGAAATTCAGTACAAGGGGAAAAACATCGCCGAGGTGCTGGACCTGACCGTCAACCAGGCCTTTGCCTTCCTCGAAAACATCCCCCCCATCCGATCCAAGCTGCAGACGCTGATTGAAGTCGGCCTCGGCTATATCACCCTGGGACAGCCGGCGACCACCCTGTCCGGCGGCGAAGCGCAGCGGATCAAGCTCTCCAAGGAGCTCAGCCGGAAAAGCACGGGCAGGACGCTCTACATCCTGGATGAGCCGACCACCGGGCTTCACTTCGCCGACATCCACAAGCTGCTGGAGGTGCTCAACCAGCTCACCGAGAAGGGCAATACGGTTATTGTCATCGAGCACAACCTGGAGGTCATCAAAACCGCGGATTACATCATCGATCTCGGCCCGGAAGGCGGCGACCGGGGAGGCGAGGTGGTGGCCGTGGGATCGCCGGAAGAGGTGGCGCAGTGCAGGCAGACATACACCGGCCATTTTCTCAAAAGCATCCTCGCCAAAGATACAACTGCCGCGCCACTACCATCAGCACAGCAACCATGAGGAATCCTTCACCGTGAAAAACCCGCACCGTTATCTGACCGCCCTGGCCTGCATCATTTTTCCCTGCGTTTCACTCCACGCCCAGCCCGACAGCCCGAGAATGACCCCGGTGGTCAGGGCGGTGCAAAAGGTTTCTCCGGCGGTGGTGAACATCTCCACCGAGGAGATTATCCAGTCCAACCCGTTCAGCAGAATGGACCCCTTTGCCGACAGCTTTTTCCGGGACTTCTTTGAGACCGTGCCGGCGCAGCGTTCCCGCACCTCACTCGGCTCCGGGTTCATCATCGATGCGGAGGGGCACGTGGTCACCAACGAGCACGTCGTCACCCGCGCCACCACCATCGCGGTCACGCTGGCCGACAACCGCACCTTTACCGCAAAGGTCATCGGCGCGGACGAGGATTTTGATATTGCCGTGCTCAAGCTGGAAACGGATGAAAAGCTCCCCTTCATCGCGACCGGCACCTCCTCGGACTTGATGCCGGGAGAGACGGTGGTTGCCATCGGGAACCCGTTCGGGCTTTCGCAAACGGTGACCACCGGTGTCATATCCGCCGTCAACCGATCGCTCAAGACGGAAAGCAGGATTTATGAAAATTTTATTCAGACCGACGCCGCCATCAACCCCGGCAACTCGGGCGGTCCGCTGGTCAATCTGAATGGAGACATCATCGGCATCAATACCGCCATCTACCAGGAGGGCCAGGGAATCGGGTTTGCCATACCCATTGACAAGGTTCATCTCATCGCAAAAGACCTTGTGGCATACGGGGTGGTGCATCCGTCCTATTCAGGCATCAGGGTGAAAGATCTGACCGGACAGCTCAAGCAGTCCCTTGATTATGGCGGCGCCAAAGGAGTGGTCATTTTTAAAGTCGATGCTCAAAGCCCGGCTTCCGGGTCCCTGGTCCCGGGCGATATTATTCTGGAAATAAACGGCAGGACGATAACCGACCGAAGGGAATTTGCCACCGCCAGCCAGGGCATCATTGCGGGAGAAACCATCAAACTAAAGATATCCCGTCAGGGACAGGAAAAGACCGTATCCCTGGTGACGACCGAGTATCCGCTGGCGCGGGCGGCCGACCTTGGAGGTGATTTGCTGGGGATTGAGGTGAAGGCTTATGCCCAGGGCGGGATGCGCGTCACCCGGGTGGACCCCGGCGGACCGGCAGGCCAGATCGGGATACGGCCCGGTGACGTCATATTCCAGATCGGCGACAAGGAAATCAAGACGGAAAAGCAGTTGTACGAGTCGCTCATACGGTACCAGAATGCCTCCTCCCTCTTTATGGTCATCGGGAGAGGGCGCTACGCGTACCGCGTCAGCGTTCCCCTGCTCTAGCAGGCTAAAAATACCGTTTCAACAACCTGCTAGTGTCGCGTCACGGAAGTTCATTACATAAGAGGACACGATATACGCCGACGTTGCGAGCCCTTCGCATGCGCTCAGGATAAACTCCGCGAAGCCATCTCATGCTGTGTAACATGCTGCTTTTATTGCAAGCGATTGCTTCGTCATCCGCCCCCGCGGGACTCCTCGCAACGACTTTTTATTATAAGATATTCCTGGGGCGCAACGCTAACCGGGACTCTACATAATCAGCCAGGGCTGGGGCAGAAACAGCTTTTCGTAAAAATTGAATGCATAGCGATCGGTCATGCCCGCCACAAAATCGCAGGCGCGCCGTTCCAGTGGCTCTTCCCGGTTTGCCATGCCCGACTCCTTCACGAATTCCCCCTCGTTTTCCAAAAAATACGCATAGAGCTCCTTCAATATTTTCGAGGCCTTGACAAAATTGGCAAATACCACCGGCGCAAAGTATACCTCGCGGTACAGGAATGCCCTGAGCTTCATTGTCGCTTCCAGGAACGGTTCGCTCAGCGCAATGCGCCGGCCGTCTTCCTTGAGGCCGGTCCGGACCACGTCCTTAACCATCGCGTCGATGCGGCTGCTCTGGGAGTCTCCCAGAAATGCAATGCAGTCCTGCGGCAGGTCAGCATGGGTAATAACCCCTGCGCGGAGGGCATCATCCATGTCATGATTGACGTAGGCAATGATGTCCGCCACCCGTACCACCCTTCCCTCAAGCGTGTCGGGCATGGTTTGCGGATCGTCGGAAATAATATCCCCCTCACCCTTTGAATGCCGGAGTATGCCGTCCCGCACTTCATGGGTCAGGTTTAAGCCCCTGCCCTCTTTTTCCAGCATGTCCACCACCCGCAGGCTCTGCTCGGGATGCCGGAAGCCGCCCGGAACAATTTCATTGAGCACGGCCTCACCCGCATGGCCGAACGAGGTGTGGCCGAGGTCATGACCCAAAGCTATGGCCTCGGTCAGGTCTTCGTTCAGTCTGAGCGATTTGGCAATGGTGCGGGCAATCTGGGAAACCTCCAGGGTATGGGTAAGGCGGGTCCGGTAATGATCGCCGCCGGGGGCAAGGAAAACCTGGGTTTTGTGCTTTAATCGTCTGAACGACTTGGAATGAAGAATCTTGTCACGGTCATGCTGAAATGCCGGCCGGAGTTCGCAGGCCTTTTCTTCCTTCATCCTGCCCCGACTCCGGGAACTGAGCGTCGCATGGGGAGAAAGCCTTTGCTCTTCATCACGCTCGAGCATTTCACGAATTCCCGCGGTCTTTATGATGGTAACCATTCAACCCTCGCGGAACTATTGTTTTCTCAGTAGACCATTATACAGCCCGGGCCATGCTCTGTCATGACCATACTATAATCGGACCCGGCAGAGCCCGTCCCTCCCTATGATTATTTCCGTGTGTAACGTATCACAAAACGGGCCAACAGCACCAGTAAAACCCTCTTTCCATGCTGTTTTACCCGGGCCCCCGAAAGATTATTTTCCGCAAGCCCTTGACATTGGGAAAATGGTTTTTATAGTTTGGATTATTTTTTAAAAAGAATATATATGAAAATAAGATAAAAACATAGAAATAATCTGTAAAACAGAGATTTTAATCCTTAATTCCCTAATTTCCTCCAAATTAATCAAAATATTCCACATTTCAGGCATTGCCTTAAACCGCAAAAACTATACAATTGTTAGCACTCTTCTATGGTGAGTGCTAATTTCTCGGCAGAGAAAGAAAAATATCATCCACGTACAAGGGAGGTGAGAGGCGTTAGGGTCCATCGTGTAGTGTTTAGGCAAAAAAACAATTCAGCAATTCCAACTATCACACCCAAGGAGGTCATAGAACGATGAAAATCAGACCATTACAGGACCGGATTATTGTGAAAAGGATTGAAGAGGAAGAGAAAACCAAAGGGGGCATCATTATACCTGACACCGCAAAAGAGAAACCCATGGAAGGCGAGGTGATCGCCGTTGGCTCCGGAAAAGTGCTCGAGAACGGGACCAAGCAGGCTCCTGAAGTGAAAAAGGGCGACCGGGTGCTGTTCGGCAAATATTCCGGCACCGAGGTAAAGATTGACGGTGTTGAACATCTCATCATGCGTGAAGACGACATTCTGGGCATTATAGAAAGATAACTACACCACATAAGGAGGAATCAGCACATGGCTAAAGAGATTAAATATGATCAAGAAGGACGCAGCGCGATTTTGCGCGGGATCAACACCCTGGCCGACGCGGTGAAGGCAACCCTCGGTCCCAAGGGAAGAAATGTTATCCTGGAGAAGAGCTTTGGGTCGCCGACCATCACCAAGGACGGCGTGACCGTGGCCAAGGAAATAGAGCTGGAAGATAAGTTTGAGAACATGGGCGCACAGATGGTAAAGGAAGTCGCCAGCAAAACCAGCGACATCGCCGGTGACGGCACAACCACGGCGACGGTTCTGGCCCAGGCCATCTACCGTGAAGGGGTCAAGCTGGTAACCGCAGGCAACAATCCCATGGAGATCAAACGGGGCATTGACAAGGCGGTTGGCGTGGTGGTGGACGAGCTCAAAAAAATGAGCAAGAAGACCGAGACGCAGAAGGAGATCGCCCAGGTCGGCACCATCTCCGCAAACAATGACGAGACCATCGGAAACATCATTGCCGAGGCCATGGACAAGGTGGGAAAGGAAGGGGTCATCACCGTGGAAGAGGCAAAGGGGATGGAAACCAATCTGGAGATCGTTGAGGGTATGCAGTTTGACCGCGGCTACCTCTCTCCCTACTTTGTCACCGATGCCGAGCGGATGGAATGCGTCATGGATGACCCGTACATTCTGCTCCACGAGAAGAAAATCAGCAACATGAAGGACCTGCTCCCCATCCTGGAGCAGATCGCCCGCAGCGGCAAGCCGTTTGTTATCATCGCCGAAGACGTTGAAGGCGAAGCCCTCGCCACCCTGGTGGTAAACAAGCTGCGGGGAACCCTGAAATGCTCGGCCGTGAAGGCGCCGGGATTCGGTGACAGACGCAAGGCCATGCTGGAAGACATCGCGGTGCTGACCGGCGGCAGAATGATTGCCGAAGATCTGGGCATCAAGCTGGAAAACATCAAAATGGAAGACCTGGGTCAGTGCAAGCGGGTCACCATCGACAAGGACAATACCACCATCGTGGAAGGCAAAGGCAAGAAGGCCGACATCGAAGGCAGGGTAAAGCAGATCCGGGCCCAGATTGAAGAGACCACGTCCGACTACGACCGGGAAAAGCTGCAGGAACGGCTTGCCAAGATCGTCGGCGGCGTTGCGGTGATTAACGTCGGCGCTGCGACCGAAACCGAGATGAAGGAGAAAAAGGCCCGCGTGGAGGACGCGCTCCATGCCACCCGCGCTGCGGTTGAGGAAGGTATCGTCGCCGGCGGCGGTGTCGCGCTGGTCAGAACCCTTGCCTCGCTGGAAAAACTGAAGGTGGATGGTGAGCAGCAGCTTGGCTTGAATATCATCAAGCGGTCCATCGAGGAGCCGTTGCGGTGGATTGCCCAGAACACCGGGTATGACGGATCCATCGTGGTTGAAAAAGTGAAGAATGAAAAAGGCGGCTTCGGATTCAACGCGCAGACGGAAAAATACGAAGACCTGGTGGCGGCCGGCATTATCGACCCAACCAAGGTGGTGCGCTGCGCCATTCAGAATGCGGCGAGCGTTGCCTCCCTGCTGTTGACCACTGAGGCCCTGGTTGCCGAGAAACCCAAGAAAGAAGAGCCGCGCATGCCTGCAATGCCCCCCGGCGGCGGCATGTATTAAAAGACGGCTGTACCGTAACGCTGTAAAAAAGAAAGCCTCCTGCATATGGGGGCTTTCTTTTTTCACAATGTATTACTGCGCGTCGCGCGGATTTAAGATGATTGATTCGAAAACATAATATTCCCCCTCACCCTAACCCTCTCCCCCGGCGGGGCGAGGGGACTATGTGTTTTCCATGATGCTCCCATAGGGAAATTTAACAAATGAGCTCCCTCTCCCCTCTGCGGGAGAGGGTTGGGGTGAGGGGTACATAAATATTTTACAGCTCTTAAAAGGGAACGTCGTCTTCTGATACCGGACCGGGGGAATCATCGCTTATGTGAGGCTCAAGATCGCGGGACTCGCCTCGGGCCTGTTCTCCCCCGCTTCCAAGCATCTGCATCGAGGTCGCAACAATCTCGGTCGTTTTCCGCTTGTTTCCATCGCGGTCTTCCCAATCTCGCGTTTGCAGCCGGCCTTCAATGTATATCTGTTTCCCCTTGGCAAGATACTCGCCACAGGTTTCGGCCAGCTTTCCGAAGACGACAATGCGATGCCATTCGGTCCGTTCAGTCTTCTGGCCAGTCTTGTCGGTAAAATTGGCGCTGGTCGCCATGGTAAAGTTGGCCACCGCCGTCCCGCTATTGGTATAGGTCATCTTGGGATCGGCGCCCAAACGCCCGATAAGAATAACTTTGTTTACACCTGCCATGGTTTTACCCTCCTGAATATGATTCCCTTAATTTGTTCGGATTGTATCATTGCAAGTGATAAAGTCAACCTATATGTCCTCTCCCGCGGCAATGGATTGATAAACAGAATCATATTGGGCTACTAAGCGCCATGGCACACATTACTGGCTCTGAAATTGCATGATTAAAAGCCGGGTGCCTCACTCATTTTAAAAACATGTTCGCTTTGCCGCATTACCAAGCATGAAACTTGATGTACCCTATGGATCAGTCCCCCTCCACCCCATCCCTCTCCCCCAAAGGGGAGAGGAGGTTTATTAATAGAACCTTCTTCATATAAGAGCATGGTGAAAAGAAAATGTTCCCTCGCCCCACCGGGGGAGAGGTTTACCCGCCTCCGGCGGCGCCGAAGGCGACCAGGGATTAGGATGAGGGGCATACAATTTCTAATGCAATTCTAAAACCACTTAACTGATTCTCCCATGCAAAATCAGAAAGCCACCATCCCACCCCATGCCGGGCATCGCAAACGGCTGCGCCAACGTTTTCTCAATCACGGCATCAGCGGTTTTCAGGACTACGAATTCATTGAACTGCTCCTTACCTATGCCATTCCGCGCCGGGACGTTAAACCGCTTGCAAAAGGGATGCTTGAACGATTGGGCAGCCTCAAGGGCGTGTTTGACGCTTCATTTGATGAACTAGTTGCCTGCAAGGGTATCGGAGAATGCTCGGCTGTGCTCATAAAATTATTAAAAGAAGGATCCACCCTTTACCTTAAAACGCAGCTAGAAAATAAAGAGCTGCTGGGATCACCCCAGGATGTACTTAATTTTTGTCACCATGCTCTTTCCGGCGAAAAAAATGAACAGTTCATGGTCATATACTTGTCCGCCAAGAATGAATTAATTGAAACGGAAATTCTGGAGAAAGGCACCGTCAACCAGACGGCGGTGTATCCACGCAAGGTAATGCTCGGTGCCCTGCGGCACAATGCCTCCGCATTGATTTTTGTCCACAATCATCCCAGCGGGGACCCCAGTCCCTCCCAGGCGGACCGGCGGCTGACTGAAGCGCTGGAAAGGGCCGCGATGACTATTGACATCGTCGTCCATGACCACATCATCATCGGCAGAAACACCCACTTCAGCGGTCGGGAAAACGGATGGCTCAAAGAAAGATGCTCCACATCCAGTCATCTGGCTGATGATCAGCATTGAATGAAAAAGAATGACTTTTTTACTGATGCATGCTAGTGAAGTGTGCCGGATGAGCAGACGCCGTCATTGCGAGCCCTTCGCTTTGTCATTCTGAACGAAGTGAAGAATCTCACAGTGCTTATTGCCCCGACATACATCGGACAGGCAAAGACTTCTGATAAACCCAGGAAGGCATGAGGAATGGATATTGTAACTCTGATGGGAACGGCCATCGCGCTGGCAATGGATGCCTTTGCCGTTGCGGTCGCGAGCGGCGTCAGCTTAAAAATCGTCAGCCCCCGGCAGACATTCCGGCTGGCATGGCATTTCGGTTTCTTTCAGGCCCTTATGCCCATCATTGGCTGGAGCGGAGGCCTGACCGTACGATCACTTATCGAACACTATGACCACTGGGTTGCATTTGTGCTGCTGGCGCTGGTGGGTGGGCACATGATTTGGGAGGCGCTGGATAAAGAGAAGGAGTTGCAGCCACGGAATGATCCGACCAGGGGCCTGAGGCTGGTAATGCTGTCCGTCGCCACCAGCATTGATGCTTTGGCCATAGGCTTAAGCCTGGCATTGCTCAAAATATCCATCTGGCTGCCGGCGCTGGTTATCGGCGTGGTGGCAACCGTGGCCACCGCCGCCGGCCTGCATCTGGGGAGAAAGGCGGGCTCGTCCTCCCATCTGAGCAGCTATGCGGAAATCGCCGGTGGCCTCGTCCTGATTGCCATCGGGCTGAAGGTGCTTTACGAGCACGGGGTATTTGCGGGCATTCTTTGAATTCACAGCACGTTGTCTTCCCAGCGCTCCAGCTCGAACTCAACCTTCTTCATCAGCCACTTTGAGCCTATAATGTGCAGGACGATCCCGGCCAGCGAGCCGGCGAAGATAAGCAGCGGATCGGCCCAGCGCAGGGGCGAGGATGACAGGAAAAATTGCACCGCTTCAAAAATAAAGGAAACGGCGCAGACCAGGACAAATGCCCAGAGCAAATATTTCCTGATCCCGATGCCGATATGCGATTTTTTCAGCCGGAAGAAGACGGTGGCATCCAGCTCAAACAGGCCGTCCATGAGCACCAGCCCCAGCAGCAGCGTCATAACCAGCGATATGGCAGGAAGCACGATCCAGTGGGACAACTGTCCCGACCAAAGACCGGGCATGGCCATGGCAATTCCTCCCAGCAGACATATGAGGATCACCAGAATGACAAGACTGATCACCGTTCTTTTTCCCAGCATGTGGTTTCCCGCCTCTTCCCGCCATTCCGCGTGATGTGAGCGTTTATTGGACGCCGGCCGCGAGCAGCCCCGCCTTCTGCAGGTATTCGTCAATCAGCTTCTTAATATCTTCCGGCGTTTTTCCTCCCACCGCCGAACCATACACCCCCTGGAGGTTAATTCCCTGGTCACGCACCCAGGTTTCCATCAGCTTCTGCTTTTCCTCGTTCAGTTTTCCTCCAAAGGTAATGAACATATACATCTTCATGCCTTTAAGCTTGCCCTGCTTGATGAACGTCCGGGGCGGCGAGGAAAGCTGCTGCAGCCAGATGGGCGCGCACATGATTATCGTGTCATCCGCGGCGGGTTTGATGTCCTCCACGGTAATGGCCGCGTCCCGGTCAAGCCATTGATCAAGCATCGAGGAGACGAATCCCATGATGCCCGACCGGTCATCGTTGGATTTGATCTCCACCATATGGGCGGCAGGCATCTTTGTCTTGATATGCTCGGCAATTGTTTTGTTATTGCCGCTCCTGGTGTAGTAAATGATCCAGGTGTCGGCAGCAAAGGCAAAACCCGGAATCAGGATGGCAAGGGTGAAAAAAATGATACCGCGCTTCAGATTCCTCATGGTTTTCTCCTTTCTTCTACGATGTTTGTTGGAACATGCGCATTTCATGCGCGGCTCACTCACTCTTTGAGTGAACCCAGCCCCTCCAGTTCCTTGCACACAAAATTTAAACCAAGATCGTCAAGCATCTCCCGCTTCTGCAGTCCGGTCGAGACATCCCATCGCCGCAGTTCATAGTACTGGTCTTTCATCCGCTCAAATCCACCGCGGTCCATGGTTGCCCCCTTGCGGGTTATGATGGTGTCCCCCGCCCCGGGGAGCTCCAGGTCGGGATTAAAAAGTCCGATCATCCCTTCTTCCTGCTCGATCGGCTCGGTAAAATTAAATTCCCCGATGACATCGTCTTTCCTTCCGGTTCGTCCCTCCCGGCACATGATAGCCCGCTGCAGGTTGAAGCCCCGCTCGCCCATGCGGTAGTATTCAGTCTCGCTCATTTCTCTCCCGGTCACCGCGCTGAAGAGCTGTGGCACCAGTGTGGGATCCCCCATGTGGTCATCGCGCTGGTCGGTATCGAGCAGGGGATAGAAGCGATCGCATCCCACCATGCTTTCCTTGGCATGCTGCCGGTTCTGAATCATGAACGCCGCCTGGGCTTTCCCTTCATAGGTGGAGAAATCAACCGCCTTTTCATTTCCCCAGGCCCGCTTGGCTATTTTCCGCAAATCCTCCGTCGAGAGCGAAGACATGCCGCCCCCGGTGGTATACCAGAGCATCCATTTGAGAACGGTAAAGCTGAATTCATGGAGCTGAATGATGGGATTCCTGTTTTCGGTCGCATACATGAGGGCATTGGTTATAAATACCCTGCCTCCGTATGCGTCGTTGGCATATCCTGAAGGGGTTATGCGGCTGAGCGCTATTTCTGCCGCGGCGCTTCCCTTCTCCAGCGATGCCCGGCGCGTGCCCTGGGCAAGCAGCTCACCAAACCCTTTCCTGCTCACAATGTTTTCAACCAGCGCCTCAAAAAACTCCAGGCTGCCGATTCGCGACAGCGGAAGGCCGGTTTCGTCCTCGGTGAGCACCCCCGCCTTGCAGCAGCGGTGGAGCCAGTATATCAGGTTGCTGATCTCACCGGTGCAGAGCCCCAACCGATCGCAGAGCGATGTGGCGAGATAAGGATTTTCGGTCGCCTCCCCATGGTAGAGCTGGTCCCACGGGGTATAGACAAAAGCCGCCGCACAGGTTTTGCGCACCTCTTCCCGGCCCGAGGTATGCTTGAAGTATGCCCTCGAGCATCCTCCCGGACAGGCATAGCAGGGAGTATCTTTGCCTTTTTCAATTCCCTGGAGCATGGGTTCGGTGAGATAGAGACTTTCGTTCTGGCCTTTGCGCAAAAAGCGAATCTGCGCGTTGATCTCACTCAGCCGGTCGGGAAAGGCCACGGGCACCTTATCCCCTCCCTTGATCACAATGGCCTTCAGGTTCTTGGATCCCATGACCGCACCCATGCCGTTGGAAAGGGTCCCCCCCTGGTCAGTAAGCGCAATGGCATAGCGGACCAGATTTTCGCCCGCAGGCCCGATACAAACCGTCCTCGCGTCAGCTCCGTGCTGCTCTCTAAGCCGGTCCATGGTCTCATGGGTCTCAAGACCTTTCAGTCCCTCTGCATCCTTCACGGATGCCTTGCCGCTTTCTATGAGAATATAGGAAAGCTTTTTAGCCTTGCCGGATATGATCATGCCGTCATATCCAGCCCGCTTCAGGGCGGCCCCGAAAAATCCCCCGCCGTTGCCAAAACCGTATTGATCGGGATAGGAATGGGGAGATTTGGCACTTACAACCCACCGCGAGCATCCGATAGCCGCTGTCCCGGTCAGCGGTCCCGGCAGTATCATCAGCAGGTTTTCGGGAGAAAGCGCGCCGGTGGTTTTCGGAATTTCTTCCCAATATACCCTGGAGGCATAGAGACGGCCGCCGATAAAATCGCCGGCGTAATCCATGCTGGTAGTTACCCGATTGTCTCCCGAGGGCAGCTCCAGTCGCAGCAGCGAACCCGTCCAGCCGTAGATCTTTTCCATCATAACCCCCTTAGATAAAAGGCTCACATCGAAACTGAAATCGGATAATCATACACCAATTGCTGCCTTTCGCGCAAGGTTATTGATGGTTCTATCATCTCCCCCGCCGACGGGCCCGGAAACAACAAGGTGCATAAGGAAGTATCGCAATACGCCCCTACACGCCGGTTCCTATATCGAGGAAAGAATAGCTTCCAGGGCACCTCAAACCTTGAACGGCATTTTGCGTGATGCCCTTCTGCCGGCAAGGCGCACGGAGATGAAAGCCGCGAGAAGGCAGAGATAATTACCTATCATAAACTTCATAGTGCCCCATGAACTGCCGTTAAAGTAGTATCCGGAGAGGGGCCAGAGAAAAGGCGTGGGGTACAATTTATCCGAATGCGTGGGTATATCAAGGAGAATATGGAGAAGCCAGCCGGTCATCTCAAAATAGGGCCTGCCGCCGCCAAACGAGTATCCTGCTGTTCGGCCGGACTGATACCGGCGAACAAGCCATGTTAGAATAAATAGGCCTAAAAAGATGACTATGCTGTGGCTGAAATGGTAGAGGATCTGGGATAAGCGGAGAATGAAGATTTTATCCCGTTCAACGGCGGTCATGAACTCCGGACGGGGAATATCACTGAAAGCAACGCCATTGTAGGACATCTGCCAGATCATCCACACTATCACGGGGGTAAAGGAGAAAAGGTCTGGCACAATGCTCCAGAGCGCCATCTGCCCGGTCTTGAGGGTGCGTGGCGTCCTGATATTAATCGCTTTGGCGGCGGCGGTTGCCCATAATCCATGCGCCAGTGTATCCATTGCACCTCTTTGCCCGGCAGCAGATATCTAATTCCGGCAGGTTGATATTAGAAAGGCAGGAACCATGTACCCCTGCCTTTAAAACTATGCTAATAAGTGATGAGATTCTTCTCGGAATTTATCCTGATCAAAAAAAAACGAGATTCTTCACGGAGCCTGTCCTGAACGATACAACGAGATTCTTCGCTTTGCTCAGAATGACACAGTGAAGGGTTCAGAATGACATAGCGAAGGATTCAGAATGACAAAGCAAAGGGCTCAGAATGACCGGCGAAGGGCTCTGCCGGCAGGAGAGGTTTTCAGCCGCGAATGTATCTTGCGATAGCATGATGCCGTTGGTTTGTCATCCTGAATAAAACGAAGGATCTCGTTTTTCTAACATGAAAAAATATGGAGAAGTATGATGCCTTAATCGTCAAAATTCCCCTTCGCGCCCTTGTCGGCATTGAGCAGCTTGGCCTTTTCCTTAAGCTTGCTCTCAGTCCACTCCGCCGGATCCTCAATGCGCTTTGCCTTCGGACCAAGATCATATGATCCGGCCTTCAAAATGGCCTCAAAGGCAAGGGGTGCGGTGTCCTGCGCGTTCATCACATTCACCAGCATGTTATAAACAAAGTCCTCAACCGCCTTTACCATCCGCTCCCTGATGTCACGCGGCAGCCCGGCGAGCCGGTTCTCGAACGGCAGGTTGAGCTTCTTGTAGTCGCCGGCCTTGAGGCTTTTTGATTTGGCGTACTCCACCATCTCCGCCCACAGCTCCTCGGCCATTCCCTGGCCGCTTATCTTGATGAAGTTTTTATCCTGATCCAGAATGGCATTGCCGTAATCGTTTACCTTGAGTCCCCAGGAGACCATTTGCAGCGCTGTGGCAACATTGGCCTTGGTGGTGCGGGTTTTCGCGGCAATCGCCCGCAGCCGCTCGGAGCTGTTCCCCGATGTGCCGTGCTGCGCGCCTGATACGCCGTAATCTTTGAGCGCCGCGTGAATGTTTGCGGTCAGTTCCACCTGGATGCCCGCATCACTCTCCTCAATGCCGTGGGTGGTTCCGTTATTGAGAGCGATCCAATCGGGAAAGATGGAATGAGCGTTGAGTCCCCTGATCAGAAAGAGCGCCTCCTCCACCGTCGACAGGCCTTCCTTCCCTTTAATCTCACCCACCTCCGTTTCCAGACCCGCCCACGCGGGAACCAGGGGATTGAGCGCTATGGAGGCCAGGAGATTTTTGTCATCGGGGAGATGCGAGGCATCAATGGCCACCGAGGTTATGCCCGCTTCGATCATGCTGGGAATCTCCAGCCTGGCCAGGGCCATGTCTTTGTCGCCCTTGATGCCATAGTGGTCAGCATGGATGGCAACCGGAATGGTAATGCCCATCTCGTTACAGAAGGTGTCCACATAGGTTGCCATGTTCCAGTAGTTGACCGCGCAGTAGGCGCTGGAGCCGCCCTCCGACTTGGCGATTTCAATGATCAGCACGGCATTGGCCCGCTGGGCCGCCCTCAGGGCGCCGCGGATGACAAAGGCGTTGCGGCCGTTTGCCGCCATGGTCATCGCCCTGCCCTTGGCGATCATGGCCCGGTCAATCACCTTGCCGCTCACCAGCAGCGCTTTGGAGTTGGGAAAAAGCTTTACCACGTTCGGCGGCCTGCCCACCTGCAGGGCCTTTTCGAAATCAGGAGTCACGCCCGCTTTTGCTGTTGCCATGGTAAACCTCCTGCTGAGAGATTAATGAAGGAACATGCTGATTACTGGAAAATTCGAAGCACGAAATCAGAAACAAATGCACCTGCCGCGCGGAGGCACGGCGAAGTATGAAAATGAAATTCAATAGGCGAGTCATTCTGCGGCGCGACCGCAGAATCCAGTAACTTATAATTATCGGATCCTGCGATCACGTCGCAGGATGGCAGACACCTCAGTTTTATGGTGTCATTTCGAAGAAGCGAAGCGACTGAGAAATCTTATAAGATTTCTCACCTTCGTTCGAAATGACAGTGATTTCTCATAACGAAAGAAAGGGATAGCATCGCGCCTACATGCGCTCCTGCAGAAGTTCCCGGTATCTTTGAGAGCTGGACCGACTCCCCGTCAGCAACGTGAAGCCAGTGAGGAAATGATCTCCTCCATTTCCTCGCGGGCCTTCTCGATGTGATCCCGCTTCCGCTTCAACCACAGCACGTGGCCGCGCATGGTCTTCTGCAGCAGCTCTATTTCATGCATCAATGCCGACGGCGATGGCCCCCCCTTGATCTTTCGCGCCTGCAGCACCCGCTCCGGCTGCTGGCACAGCGCCAGGTCACGATCCTTGAACGTCAGGATGATGTCCATGTCGGCCAGGGCCCGCTTCAGCGCGCCGGACGTGATGATCTCATTGCCCTGCTCTTCCGAATATGCCACCGCCTTTTCCACCACCATCTTTGCCTTCCTGAAGGGTAGGGAGTGTTTGCGAACCATCCACTCCACCACGTCGGTCGCGGCAACAAAGCCCCGCTTGCACGACTCGAGCGCCGCCTCCCGGTTGAAGGTGAGCGAGGCAATGATTTCCTTCATGATCGGCAGCGACGGCTTGCACTCCTCAACCACGTCCATGAGAGGATACTTGCTCCACTGGGACTCCCGGTTATACCCGGCGAACAATGAGCGCCCCAGCGCCAGCAGCGCCACCAGCATCCCCTGCGCGTACGCGGACTTTCCCTTGATCGTTTCCAGCGGATCCGGGTTTCGCTTCTGGGGCATGAGCGAACTGCCGGTGCAGTAGGCATCATTCAGGGATAGCATGCCGAACTCGGAGGTGCTCAGCAGTATGAGCGTCTGGGCCAGATTGCTCAGATGATTCATCATGATGGAAACGGCATAGCCCAGCTCCGACTCCGGCTCCCAGCGGTTGTGGACGGGATCCACGGAGCTCCGGTGCACCCCGTCAAAACCCATGAGCCGGGCGGTTAGCTTCCGGTCCAGGGGAAGGCGTGTTCCGTAGCCTGCCGCTCCGCCCAGGGGATTGTAATTAAAGAGCGCAAACCAGTTGATGAATCGTTTGACATCCCTTTCCAGGGGAAGGGTGAAGGAAAAAAGCAGGTGCCCCCAGGAACCGATCATCCCCGGCTGATGGTGGGTGTATCCCGGCATGATCGCATCACGATGATCCTTTGCCACAATGGCCATGGTATCGATCAGGTTAATCAGCTGTGTGACAAACTCCAGCACTTCCGCGCGCATGTAAAGCCGCAGGTCCAGGACGATCTGGTCATTCCTGCTCCGGCCGGTGTGCAGCCGTCCTGCGGATTCCATGCCGTAGTGCTCAATCAGGTAGGTCTCAATGGTGCTGTGGACATCCTCCTTGGCCGGGTCTACAATAAAGGTTCCTTTGGCATGAAGGTTTTCCACCTCCTTAAGACCCCGTAACACCGTTTCCGCCTCTTCTTCGGCGATGATGCCCTGCTTCCACAGCATGATAGCGTGGGCCTTGCTTCCCCAGATATCGTACGGGATGAGCCGCTCATCATAGGGCGGCGAGGGCCGCACATCGCGGCCGGAGGTAAAGGCAAGCAGGCCGTCCGCCGCTTCCTGCTTGAGGCGATCCCCCCACAGGGTATCAAGGGTAAAGGATTCTTTTCTTTTTTGTTTTTTTGCCATACCGACCTTTCGGAACCACTCTGATAGCGTGAACTCGGCATTAAGCTCTGCAGGGGCTGATATTAGCAAAACTGCCCTGCAGGGGCAAGCATTTTTTCCCCGCCTTGCCTGCAGGCAAGAAATAATACAAGATTAATAGGTTAGCAGGGCCCGACCCCCAAAGCCCCCCAAAGGCGGGACTGATGATGTGGGGAACGGCCTTTTGTCTTTACTTGAATATAGGTGCCTGCTGTGATATTGAATCGATGGCTACGGGAACGTCAGTACAGATTCTGGTCACGAAATAGATTTTATTGCAAAAGAAGTCTATGACGGAGGAATATAAAAGCGCGGTGCAGGTCCACAGAACTGATTGTATGGTTGGTTTCACTATCTGATTACTTTCTGCATCTTACTGGCAGGCAGAGCCCAAGGAGTTTAGTATGAAAGCAGTCGTGATAACGGGAAGCACCAGGGGTATCGGGCACGGCATGGCAATTGAGTTTTTACAAAGAGGATGCCAAGTCATGCTCAGCGGCCGCAGTCAGGCAACCGTTGATGCAGAGGTGCAACGGCTGGCAAACCAGTATGGCGCTGACAAGGTGAGCGGCACGTCCTGTACGGTGGCGGATCATAAACAGGTTAAAGCCCTCTGGGATGCGGCGTACAACAGATTCGGCAAGGTTGATATCTGGATTAATAATGCCGGGGTTACCCACGTGACGAAGCCTCTTGCCGCAATGGACATTGATGAAATAAAGCCGGTCATAGACACCAATATCACCGGCATGATCTACGGCAGCAAGATAGCTTTGGAGGGTATGCTCAAGCAGGGGTTCGGGCAGATTTACAACATGGAGGGCCATGGCAGCAACGACAGTAAGCTGGCCGGCGTGAGCGTGTACGGCACCTCCAAGCGGGCGCTCCGATATTTCACCGAGGTATTAATTGACGAGACCGAAGGCACCCCCGTGCAGGTCTGTTTCTTAAGCCCCGGCATCGTGCTCACCGACTTCCTGATCAACGGCATGCGCAAAAGGCCGGCGGAGGAGCTGGAATCCATAAAACCGATACTCAATTGCCTGGCCGATGCGGTGGAGACGGTGACCCCCTTTCTGGTGGAACATATTTTGAAAAACGATACACACGGCGTCGAGATTGCCTGGCTGACCGAGGAAAAGGCAAATGAGCGCCTGAACTCCGATGAATACTTCAGCCGGGATCTGTTCAGTCAATTCGGGCTGTAAGAATATAATCAGTGCATCTTCGGTTCATTAATCCAAAGGAGAGCAGAACCATGAAAAGACATAAAGGCAATGTTTTTATGGTAATCGCCGGTTTGTGCGTGCTCGTGCTGCTCGGCGGCTGCGCAACCCATCAGGCACGCAGCACGGAAAAATCTCAATTTTTAAAGGACTATTCTCAGCTCACCACAGGCGACAAGGCGCAGCTCCGGTATGTCGACCCGCTGGCAAACTTCAAGTCATACAAGAGCATTCTCATGGACCCGGTCAAGCTGTATGCCTCGACCGCGCACCGGATGGAAGATATTTCCTACGAAGAATGGCAGGCGCTGCTGAATTATCTCGATGCGGCGGTGCGGGAACATCTTTCAAAGGATTATACATTTGTGCAGAAGCCCGGCCCCGGCGTGATGCGCCTGCGTGTAGCGCTTACCCAGGCCGATCGCTCCAATGTCCTCCTGGACACCGTTTCCACCGTCGTTCCCATCGGGCTTGCAATCAGCGCTCTGAAAGCCGGTATCACGGGCAAACATTCCTTTGTCGGGGCGGCCGGCATTGAAGCCGAACTTCTGGACAGCACAACCGGCAAGCGCCTTGCTGCTGCTGTCGACCACCGGGTTGGGAGCAAGGTCACCGGAGAACTCAACAAATTTGATGAATGGCACACGGTTAAGGACTCCATCGACTACTGGACACAGAATCTGCAGGCCTTTCTGGCAGAACAGCGAGCGAAATAAAACGCTCTCAGTGAATTACCCCGCGGCAGAGCTGTGGGGTAATTCACTATTCAAACCTAATTGATAAAAGTTGTTGAGTATAGCCCCGCAATGCATCGATATTTCAAACAACGCATCGAAACACTCATTCCGGTTATGGAGACCATGTTACATAATTCTGAATGACATGTTAGATTTTCAATTTCATATAGTGTGTCAGGTTGTTGCTCTTCATGAACAAGACCCATATGACAAAGGAAGAAATATAACTGCCGTATAGCACTCTCACTTGCCATGTCTTAAGAGGAGGATGTAATGTCAAAAGTCGTTCATAGTTCACGAATTATCATTACCCGTGAGGAAGGCCCCACTCGCAAAGCAGTAATCGATGGGTTCTCGGAACCCGTGTATTATGGCGTTCATGGCGGCATAAAGGAATTCTATGGGGTGCGGCCACGCATAGAGCACCCGGCTACTCTAGACCATATTATAGGCGGGGTGGGCGGGTGAATGATGGGTACACTGGCAGCGGTGCTTGCCGGCAAGAATATACCGACAGATAAAGATATATATCGTGCAGAAGTTAAGGGCGATATTGAGGATGTGAACGGGGTGCTTAAAATCACACGTATTGATGTGAACTATTATCTAAAAATCGATGGGGCCAAGAGAAAGGATGCAGAAAACGCACTTCAGAATTACCTTGCCATGTGTCCAGCTGCACAAAGTGTTATTGGGTGTATAAAGATCAATCACGAAATTACCTTTGAATAAAAAAGCGATCATCGCCCTGCAATTTATTGTTTGTTGAGATGCAGTATTTTTGCCCCTTCAAAGCCGTTGAACCTGGTGGTCGAGGCGGTGCTGTATGCGCCGATGTTTTCGGTATAAAGGTAATCCCCCAGCTTCAGGTTCCCCGGCAGTTCTTCAGACACGGATACTTTGTCAAAGCTGTCGCAGGTCGGTCCCACCACGGCGCAGACCTCCTTTGCACCCTTTTTGAAAGCATAAAAATTGGGAATCCAGTGATCGTAGACCACGCCGGAGAAGGTGTGATAGACCCCGTCATTGATGTGATAGAACAGCTTGCCGTCGCGCCGCGCCCTGCCGATGATCTCGGTTACCAGCGTGGCGGCGTTGGCGACCATGAACCGGCCCGGCTCGGCGATCAGTTCAATGTCGGCCGGGAAGAGCCGCGCGCATTCGCTGTTGATGATGCGCCCGAGTTTCTCCAGATGGGGCACGCCCTGGTTGTAGGCGACCGGGAACCCGCCGCCGATATCCACGATCTTCAGCGGATAGCCCGCCTTCCTGGCGTCGTTGAATATCTCGGCGGCGATTTGCAGGGCGTTGCTGTAATTGTCAACATTGGTGCACTGGCTGCCCACATGAAAGCTGAGGCCCTCGACGACAAGACCCGCATCAAATGATCGACGGATAAGATGCAGTGCCTCGCCGGGCTCGAGGCCGAATTTCGAACTCATTTCAACCTGCGAGCCGATGTCCGGAACTTTCAGGCGCAGTACCAGCCCGGCGGTGGGACAGTACTGCCGTATTTTGATGAGTTCGTCATGATTGTCATAGGTAACCAGCGGCCGGTACTTTTTTATCTTCCGCAGGGTCTGCCAATCCTTGATGGTGTTTGAGAAGATGATCTTGTCCCAGATGTAAAAATCCTTCGCCCGCTTGCGGAAGTGCCTGATGTATTCATACACCTGCATGAACTCATTGTACGACGCCACATCAAAGCTGCAGCCCTCATCAAACAGCGTCTTGATGATCTCCTGATTGGAATTGGCCTTCACCGCATAGTACGCTTGCACCCGCGGCAGCTGCTTCTTGAAATGCCGGTAGTTCCGGCGGATGGCATCGTGATCGATGATAAACAGGGGGGTGCCGTGTCGATCGGCCAGCTTGCGAAGATGTGCTGTAATGGTTTTCACGGGGGTCGGCGGCGTTGCGTGTCAATGGTTGTGGAGTGGCAGGCGGGCGGCGCCGGCTACTCCTCCAGCTTTTCGATGAGCTGCTTAAGTTTTGCAATCTCCCGGTTGTTTTTGAGATACGACTGGGTGAGCTTGCGGCGCAGTTCCCCGCCCCGGTGGTAGAGCCGCTTCAGCTTTTTGGGCCGGGTTGTCTGAATGACATAGGCGGTCAAGAGCGGCAGCGCGAGGGTTACGTCAAGGTACGCCGTCACCGTGTCCTCCAGCTTGGTCGGATCAATTTTGCCCCAGCTCGCCGCCTCCGACGGGGGCGCGCCGGAAAGGCCGCCGGTGTCAGGACGCGCGTCGGTTATGTTGATGTCGTAATCCTGCCCCACTTCCGGTATCATCAGCACTTCCTGGATCTGCGGCTCGGTCTGCAGCGTGAAATTTTTCGGACTGCCGCCGCCGATGAGGATGACCCCGGTTTTTCCCTTCTCATATCGCTTTGCGTTGAGCACGATCGCCGTGGAGTCATTGACATCGATGCTGGGATTGATCTTGAGCTTGAATTTGCCGGTTAGCTGCAATGCCTCGGCCAGCAGCTCCAGGCCGGCGACATTCATGCCGATGGTGGAATCGCCGGGCGACGACGTGAACACCGGGATGCCGTTGCGGTAGGCGGCCGCCAGGATACTCACCTGCCCGAGCTTATTCTTTTTTTCATGATCGCTGAGAACCTTGCCCAGCAGATGGTAAAACTCCCGGGTTCCCATCTCTTTCTGGAATTCCGTCCGCACCAGGATTTCGCGCAATTGCCGGTCGGTTTCCATGAGCACATCCTCGTAGTCAAACAGGATGTCGTAGATGCGGGTCACGCCCTTATCCCGGAGGTCGGCGTCATCGACAGTGTGGCTGCCGCGGAACATGGGCAGGTTGAAGGCATAATGAATATCGTGATACATGTTCGCGCCGGTGGCGGTCATCCAGTCGGCGAATCCGTGGTTCATCAGCGGAATGATGGCCGACGGGCCCAGGCCGGCAGGGGTGAGCGCGCCCGCAAGGCTGACGCCGATGGTGACATCCGGCCGCGAATAGTGGTCGCGCAGCAAATGGCAGGCCGCCCGGAGACGCCCCCCATTATAGGCGTCGAGGTTATCAATCAGTTTTACAATGCTGGTGGTTTTTGTGATCGGCGCGGGCATGATACGCTTGCCTGACAGGTAGCGTTTTTTGCCCGGGCAGGTTTTTGCTTTCAGTTTTTTCATGGAGTCTCTCTTTTTCTCTTACGTAATTGTTGTGTTGCATCAGATGTTTTTGATTCTTTCGACACAGTAAACCGAGTTTTCTCATATCATTTGTGCCATATAGTGTCAAAGGGAAAAGTGTTCTGAACGGAACAATTGATGAGGGAAAAAGATTGGTGCAGTTGGTGAGCAATCCACATGAGGGGGACGTTCGTGCGGGAGTTGCTTGAACCACCGGGGCGGATTGCAATACACCCCTACTCCGTCTGGATGCCAAGCTCGTCGAAGAGCGCACCTTCCCTAATCTTGGCTTTTAGCCCGGCGGCGAGGGATTTGACATGCGGTCCGCCGCGCGCGGCAAACCTGTCCAGCAGCGCCTCGCAGGAGGCGAGCTTGGCGCGCGAGAGCAGTATCGTCTCGCCATCCGCAAGACATGCCGCGTCCGGCAGCATCTGATTGATGACATCCGCTGTCTGCGTCCGCAGCTCGGGGTCGCTCATGAGCAGCAGGCCGACCTCCCATGACAGTCGGTAGAGCATGCGCACCCATGATCTTCCCTCCCCGCCCGCCATCAGCACATCGTCACGCACTCTCCTCAAAAGCTGGACAGTGTCGCTGCCGCCGGGCATGAACATGCGCTCATACACTCCCGGCCACAAAGAACTCCAGTTGAAGCTCATCTCAACGCTATTATCGGTTTCATCAGTCTCAGCCACCTCATCCCGCACATCTACCGTCACGAGCAGCGTATGCGCACCTTCCGAAAAACTGTAGG
This sequence comes from uncultured Thermodesulfobacteriota bacterium, assembly GCA_964632275.1. Classification (GTDB taxonomy): domain Bacteria; phylum Desulfobacterota; class WTBG01; order WTBG01; family WTBG01; genus CAZWCD01. The sequence goes on along the minus strand of CAZWCD010000007.1, from coordinate 10,109 downwards.
GTTGGTCAAGCCAGGCGCGGTAGGATTTGCCTCCCAGATCCTCACCTGTCTCAGCCGTGTATGCTTCTATCCCGTCAATGAAAAGGGAAACTGCGAAGGGACCATTGAGCGGGACATCGCTGTCATTGCAGACGGCAAAATCAACATATGTTTTCCGGGGCGCGGGATAGAGCACCTCTGATTCGGGATTGAAATCACTGGTGCCCTGCTGCGATGACGGCACGATGGAAAAGCTCCACCCGTACGGCGCGCAGGGCATTAAATTGGGGCCGGTATCGTCGGGCACAGTGGTGGTTGTGGTGGTGGACCCGGGCACGGAGGTCGTCGTCGTTGTGTCAATGATGCTGGTGGTTGTGGTGCTGCCGCCTCCATCATCATAGCTCAAATCGAGCGCTTCAAGGCCGAACATGGTGAGCGAGCTTCCTGAGGTCTGGTCATACCCGATCCTGAAAAATCCATCCTCCCCCCATTCCCTCCCCCAGCTGTTCTTCACAATCCAGCATTGCTGTGCATCATCATATCCCACAATGCAGGCCAGATGGCCCCCGACGATATCCTGTCCCGATACCGGTTCATAGATGCCGCCGGCATAATGTTTGAAGTCATCGTAGATGTACATGCCGCAGGGTACGGGTTTACTTACCAGCACCGCCTTGATCTGGTCCGGGGTGGGGAGATACCCCGATGTCTGCGGCGCAATGTAGGACCAGCGCGTAATCCTTGTCATTCGTGTCGCCGCATCAGCGCAGGCATCCCCGCAGGGAGGTTCCGTTCCGGTGTCCTGGCCAACCGCATAGGAAAAGCAGGCTTCATCCGGCACCCCGACATTTCTGAGGTACTCTGCTATGTAGTCCGAATAATTGCCGATGCATCCGCCGTACGCATAGCCATCCCGGGTGCCCGCCGGCCCGCACGAAACAAGATATTGCTCCGACAGATCAAGGGTCGGGTCGGGGTTTCCTGCCTCACGCATGATGAGCGTTTCAAATGCCGCAACCGTTGCGAAGGCGGTGCAGGCGCCGCACGCCCCCTGGATTCTGACCGGTGTCACCCAGTTGCCGTTATTGGTGCGCCAGTCAAAAGCGGCGGGCAGGCCATATATCACGTGGCTCTCGGCAGCCAGGCCCGGCTGCCGGACCGCACCAGCCCTGCTTGAGGGAACGAAGCCGAGCATCCGACCGAATTCTTCGGTGGACAGGTGAGAAAGGGAGGTTTCGGCGGCGTGCCAGCCGGCACCGCGTTCCGCAAGCTTGTGCCGCAGCACCTCCAGTTGCATGGCAGAAGCAGGCAGCGCCGCGAGCGTCAGAATGATCGCGGTTATAATGATTAACCCTTTTCCATGGAACCAGGCACTTCGAGTCATACCCTATCCTTGAACGCAGTCGCCATGGACTGCAGCGATGCTGAGTGCAGCGATGGTTACATCCCGGCGAGCGTTGTGCGCCCGCAGGCGTATCCGCAGGACGGTAAAGCTTCACCTGACGGATACGGGGCGTCATATGCTGCGTATGTTTTTTATCGTTACATTTGAACAAATACTTTAGACCAATCAAATAGTTCTTGGATTTTTCCCGGTTCACATCTGAAATTTTTTTGGAACTATTTACAAGCGGTAGGAGCGGCTGTAAGCCGCGAATTCGTCGCGCCTGAAGGAGTTCCTACCGGAATTTCAAATATATTTCGCTCGCTTTTAGGTTTGACATTACTCTGCATTCACGCTAAGTAATAACACAGTCTGAAGGTGCTAAATCATTAAAAGCAAAAAGGATTCCGGATACGAATCAAGGAGAGCGGCATGACGTTGACTACTGCTAAGGATAAGCGCAGCATAATGAACAACACAAAAATCACGGGAAACAGCTTTCGTCCGCATCTCTCAGGCAGGCGCCGGGCGGCGTCTGTTCTGCTGACTGCCTTCTTCATGCTGTCTTGGTCAATCGCCCCCTGCCTGTCCCAGACCTTTAAGCCGGTGAGGGTCGGCGATACCTTCGCGCCATTTACGCTCGCCAGCAATCTCACGCAGCAGGAGCTAAAAGCGCTCAATCTAAGCGCACAGAAAACCATCTCGCTCAACGACCTGAAGGCGGAGATTGTCGTTGTCGAAATGCTGAATGTGCACTGCCATACCTGCCAGCTGCAGATGCCCGTTTTCAACAAGCTGTGGGACGCCATCCAGGCCGACAAGGTTCTCAAGTCGAAGGTGGCGATGCTCGGCATCACCGTGGGGAACAATGCCGAAGAAATAACCGCCTTTCATCAGGAATTTCAGCCCCGTTATCCCATACTGGCAGACCCCTTGAAGTCGGTCTATAACAGCCTCAGCGACCCCAAGGGCACCCCTCAAACCTACATCATCAGGAGAGACACGGGGGGTACATGGTTCATCCTCTACCACCACCGGGGAGCGGTCGACTCCCATGAAATCTACCTGGAGAAGATCAAGGGGTTCTTCAAAACCAGTCTGGAAGGAACAGAGCCCGGCTATCGCCTCCCCCAAAGCGTGCTGCAGGCGCTGCAAAACAAATATCCCGCCCAATCCTTTGCCGCCAAACAGATGCTGTTGTACTTTCCCTCGAGCATCACCTTTCCCCTGGAAACCGACAGCAGAAACCGGAACAACCAGATGCCCATTCTGCGTTCACTCCTCAAGGATGACAAGCTGGCGATGGTAGTCATCGGCAACCTGAACCAGCTGTTTCCCGCCCAGGAGCTGGCCACCCTTGGCGCCACGCCCGGCATCTTCCTGCTGGATGATGGCAACGGGGCGCTCAAAAAGCTGTTTGTGGTTGATGAAAATCCCCTCATCTGCCTCATTAATGCGGCCGGGGGGATTGTCTACCGCGGCGGTTCCCTCACCGCCGCACAGGCCGGAGAAGTGCTGGAGGGCACGGTGCCGGCGCTCACCAGCAGTCTGAGCGACGCCGAACTCATGGCCTTGATGGAGGGCGCCATGAAAGAGATAAACCCGGAAGTCAATCTGGTGGAAAGGAAGGAAATGGCCGGCGGGAGCGCGGCATATGTCGGATTCACCCCCCTTTCAATCCGGGCGGATGAGGGGGTGCTTTTCGGGAGGGTGGTAAGCAAGTACAGCATCTGTGATGTCTGCCATGATATCCATTTTTATTTCATCTTCGACCAGAGCGGCAAGCTGCTGGCCATCAAGCCGATCAAGCTGACCAAGTACGGCAATGTGGACTTCAACCAGGATGATGTGGAAAAACTGCAAGGGCGCCTCGGCGGAAAAAACCTCTTCAACCCCATACCGTTTGACCCCGCGGTCGACGCAATCACCCAGGGTACCATGAGTTCGTACCTGGTGTTCGAGGGCGTCAACGACACACGAACGGCATTGGGTGATTTCAAGGAAAACGGGTTCAGGAAAGAGTACTGGAAGGAGCAGTGTCTGGCCAATCTCTGTGAGATCAAGAAGGCCCTGCTGCTCTACAAACAAAGCGGGGCGTCGGGCACACTTATCCTGGAGGATCAAACCAGCCTTAACATGAGTTTATTAAAGCCGTTCCTCTCCTCGGCAAAGGCGGCGCAATGCCCCACCCGGGGGAAATACCTGCTTATCGGTGATGCCCCGCTGTGCTCCTCCCATGGCATGAATATTCTGCCCTGCCCCGGCGATGAAGGAGCAGGTGCAGCAGCGGAATAATGTGCGTTTGTAAGACCAAGGCAAGATACGAAAGGGGCGACCGGCCGGTCGCCCCTACAGTTGAATATAATACCGAATTGATGTTTCAATAGTATGGAGGGACGCGCTCCGTCGCGTCCGATTTTTCATGACGGCCATGACGGAGCATGGCCCTCCATGTGTCCGGTATTGGTAGTTATGTGATAAACCGGGAATGCATGACATGCTGCATGATCCCTTTACTATCCTAACCAAGGAGGTTACATGTCCGTCACCATAGGCGTTATCGGCGGCACCGGTCTGTACGCAATGGAGGGCCTGGGCAAAACCGAGAGCGTGAGTCTTGAGACCCCGTTCGGCAAACCTTCCGACAGCTACCTTGTCGGCCAATTGGGCGGTACCGCCGTGGCCTTTTTGCCCCGTCACGGCACGGGCCACCGCATCTTGCCCCATGAGCTGAATTTCCGGGCAAATATTCACGGGTTCAAGCAGCTGGGCGTGGAATCGATCATATCGGTCAGCGCGGTGGGGAGCATGAAGGAGGAGATTGAACCGCTGCACATGGTTTTGCCCGACCAGTTTATTGACCGGACGCGCACACGGCGTGACACCTTTTTCGGCGGGGGCATCGCCGCCCATGTGGGTTTTTCTCACCCCATCTGCCCGCGGCTCCGTGAGGCGCTGCACAGCAGCATCACCGCGCTGGGCTTTCCCGTCCACAACGGCGGGACCTATGTGTGCATCGAGGGACCGCAGTTTTCGACCCGGGCGGAGTCCCTCGTCTACCGCAGCTGGAACGTGGATGTCATCGGCATGACCAACCTGCAGGAGGCCAAGCTGGCCCGCGAGGCGGAGATCTGCTACGCAACCGTCGCGCTGGTCACCGACTATGACTGCTGGCGCGAGGGCGATGACACCTTAAGCATAGAGATGATCATTGAGAACCTGAATAAAAACACGCGCAACGTGCAGCAGGTCATCTGCGAGGTGGTGCCGGCCATCGCGGCGGGGAAGCGGAACTGCGGCTGTCCCGAGGCCCTGCATAACGCCATCATCACCCGGGAGGATTTGATCCCTCCTCAGGTAAAAAACGATCTGCGGATCATTATCGGGAAGTACCTGAAGGGATAGCCGGCTGTGGCAAAACACTCATCCGCTTGGTTACGCTCATCCTGCTTCATTGCGACGCACCGAAAAGGCGCTATTGAAGGCTACGGCGTCCCTGACAGCCCCTCCTCGACGGCCCGCATCAGCTTGAGGTTTTCCTCCTCGGTCAGGTCGCGGCGGCATTCAAGTCTGTCAAGGTACTCATCAACTTCCCGGTTATCGCTGCGGAGCCTGTCTATCGCTGCATGCTGCCTGCGCACCGCCCGGTCGAGATCGCTCACCTCAATCTGCCAGTTCAACGTCCGGCTGAAATAGCTGACAATCATCTTTTCCGCAGAGCGGTCACCCACCGTTGCCAGGTAGAACGGAACCGGAACCCACAGGCTCACCCCGGGGATGTTCCTGCGCCGGGCCACCCAGAGCAAATACGAATTGAGCGTCGGCTTCTGGTCCGGCGGGGTCTGGTAATCAATGTTTCGCTCCTGCTCTCCCGCGGCAAACTTTTTTTTTGCCGTCTCGGAATTGAATACCATGAAGATCTCCCGGGGCTGGGTATGGCAACTCAGGCTAACCATGCACCCCAGGGTAAACAGCGCGCCCACCCCTGAAATCTTTTGCGCATGGTCAATAAGCGCGTTGAGATACTCATACCAGTCATAGTGAGGGGGATCGCTTACGAAGAGCAGCGCCCGCTCAGTGGCGGCGGCGTACATCCTGTTTTCCGGAAAGCGGATGAGATTGTTCTCCACGCTGACGCCGGCAAATGAAAAAAACCGCTCAAGGGCGATCCCGCCCCCCGCGCGGCATTGCAGCTTGCCGCGCAGATAGCCGATAACGCCGGCCCCCACTCGTGCCGAATCTCCACGCCATCCCACGACCAGCGCCGCCGCGCCGCCGGCCGCCCGGCCCGATTGCTCATCAAGCAACAATTCGCTCACCCTTTTGTACCCCCGTCATTCAGGGATTGGTCTATGTCCTCCAGGAGCCTGCCGATCCCCTCCATGAACTCCTGCTCGTGCGCTTCAGTGGTTTCGTCCTGAGCAGTGTCAGCGCGCGCCTCCCGCAATTTCTCGAGCTGCGCTCTCATCTCCGCCGGGATTTTTTTATAGATCTCCTCAACCTGCTCATCCGATTCTTTGATGGCCTCGTCGAGCCCGCTCAGGTCCGCGGTAATATCCAATGCATGCATCAAAAACTGCATCACCGATTTAGACGCCCGGGGATACGGCAGGGGGAAATGGGCCACATACATCGGCACCTCCCCCATGATGCACATGCCTTCAATGCCGCGCTCCTTTGCAACACCCAGCACCAGACCATTTAAGCCGCTGATGCTGCCTTCGTTCATCAACACCGCGTTGGGGATGCGCTTCACCTCATGGAGAAGTTCCGGTGCGGTGGGAACCGCCCACACCTGCGGTATCATGGCATGGTGAATGGCAGCCACCGCTGCGCCGGAGGTGTACATGCGCCGGCAGCCGAAGCGGACGGCGGCATCCAGCACCAGATGGGCAAGCCGGTACGCCTTGACCCCCTCCGCGTAGGACTTGCCCTCCACTGACGGCTGCTCATCGCCGATGAAAAAAAGGATATCACGCCCCGCATGCCGTGCATGGTAAAAGGTGTTGCGGGGAAATTCCAACTCGTCCAGCACCCCGCCCTTGAAGGTGGCCTTGGCGGGATAAAAAAAGTCCCACGGCTCAATTTCGCCGATCGGTTCGGCGCCAACCGCCTTCCTCAATCCGTCGATGGCAATGATTCCCACGTTGCCTATGCCGGGCCAGCCAACCAGCAAGACCGGATTCTCGCAACGCGGTTCGGAATGGAATTGGATACCCATCGCAACGATTCCTTTTAATCATGATGTTTACTCAGCCTTCTATTATATGTATAGCATATAACCATCTCCCGCGGTATGAATATTGCTGATTTTAATTACCCTTTACAAGGCCCGGCCATCCGGTACATAATAAGCGCCATCGCACAACCGCATCGCGCGGGAAAGGATCGCGGCAATGATCACCGGCGGGTTTCTTTATCTTGCCGTCATTGTATTTTTTGCCGGCGCTGTTGCATTGGCTGAAAGGAGGGGTCCATCCGCCTGGTTCAGGTATCTGCCGGCGGTGGTGCTCATCTACCTCGGCGCCATGCTGCTCGCCACCGCTTCCCTCTGGGGAAAAAGCGAAGAGATCAGCGCCTGCTACCGGGTGGCAAAAACGCACCTCCTGCCGCTGCTCATATATCTGATGCTGCTGCGCTGCGATCTGAGAAACATCCTGCGCCTGGGACCGAGGATGCTGGTGGGGTTTTTCACCGCCTCCCTCAGTATCATGCTCGGCTTCATCGCCGTCTTCGCGGCGTTGAATGGGCTGTATGAACCGGACACCTGGAAGTCATTCGCAGCGCTTTCCGGAAGCTGGATCGGAGGCACCGGGAACATGGTTGCGGTGCAGGAAGCGCTGGACCTCCCCGCCTCCCGGATGGGATACGTGCTGCTGATGGACTCGGTCAATTATGCGGTCTGGGTAATGATATTGCTGGCCCTCACCCCTCTTGCACACCGCTTCAATAGGTGGACGGGAGCCGACACCTCAGTGCTGCAGCGGATCGGCACACAGCTCAACCGTTCGGACGGGAAGTCGCGCGCTGCCGGTGACGCTGTCGATCTCATGCTGCTCCTGGGCACAGGGCTGCTGGTTTCGGCGCTCTGCATGTACCTGGCCGGAAAAATGCCCACAACCGATTTCATCACCGTGCCGGCGTGGACGGTGATCCTGGTGACGCTCACCGGCATCATCGCCGCCATGACCCCGCTTGCCCGCCTGCCCGGATCAGCACAGCTTTCCTCGGTGGCGCTTTATATTTTGATCGGCCTCATCGGTTCGATGGCTGACTTTACCGGGCTGACCCGCGCCCCGCTCTATATCGCCTCAGGTTTTCTCATCATCAGCGTTCACGCGGGGCTCATGATCCTGGCGGCAAAAGCATTCAAGCTCGACCTTTTTACCTGCGCGGTAGCCAGCCTTGCCAATATCGGCGGCGTCGCATCCGCACCCATCCTGGCTGCGTCATACAGCGAAGCCCTGGTGCCGGTCGGGGTTTTAATGGCCCTGATGGGCTACATTATCGGAACCGGCGGGGGACTGCTGGTGGGAAAAATCCTTTCCCTGCTGTAGCAGGCTGTTGAAAATAAACCATCTGATATGTGGCTCAAGCGGGAGGGGCTTTTTATTGGAAAAGATTGCTTCGTCGTCCGCCCCAGCGTTACTCCTCGCAACGACATTTTGTTATACGTTATTTCTGGAACACGATGGTAGGACAGCTAGACATCCATGAAAATTACCGGCATCAAACTCGGCCATCTCTCCATACCGCTGCGCACACCCTTCAAGACGGCCGTGCGCACCGCCACTCACATCGATGATGTGCTGGTAACACTTTGCACTGATGACGGCGCCGTCGGCTTCGGCAGTGCCGCTATCGTCCCGGCCGTGACCGGCAACACCGAGGTCATCATCAGGGCCGCGATCGAAGGACCCCTTAAACATTTTCTTCTTGGCCGTGCAATCGAAAACTTTGAAGAATTGATGGCACAACTTCACGCCCTGCCGGGTGTAAACGCCGGCGCCCGGGCGGCGGTTGATATCGCCCTGTATGATCTGTACGGCCGGCTGCAGGCTTTGCCGGTGTATAAACTCCTGAAGGGAGATAGAAAGGAACTCACCACCGACCTCACCATCAGCCTTAACGAGCCCGAAGTAATGGCGCGCGACAGTCTCGATGCCGTCAGCCGGGGATTTACGACGCTCAAGCTGAAAGTGGGAAACGACCGCGCCAGGGATATGGAACGGCTCAGGGCAATTCGCGCGGCGGTTGGCGATGACGTCAATCTGCGCCTTGACGCCAACCAGGGCTGGACTCCTGAAGAAGCGGTCTCTCTGATAGGGCAGATGGAGGACGAGGGCCTGGAGATCGAGCTGGTGGAACAGCCGGTGAAGGGCCGGGACCTCGAGGGATTAAAGTATGTGACCGACCGGGTCGGCATCCCGGTTGTCGCCGATGAGAGCGCCTTCTCACCTCGCGATGTCGCCGACATCATCCGTATGCGCGCAGCGGACATGATCAACATAAAGCTGATTAAATCCGGCGGTCTGTACCCTGCGCTGAAAATAGGTGACCTGGCGTGTGATGCCGGGATGGAATGCATGATCGGGTGCATGATGGAAAGCAGGATAAGCGTCACCGCCGCCGCTCATCTGGCCGGCGCCCGAAGCATCATTACTAAAATTGACCTAGACCCGCCGATCCTGTGCAGCGATGACCCGGTCGAGGGCGGAGCCCGGTATGACAACCAGCTCATCACGCTCCCCGATGACCCGGGTTTGGGCATTATGAACGTGAATGAATCATGACGCTTCGTGAATGAACATTGTAATACGCATGCAGGGGCGACCGGCCGGTCGCCCTTACACACGACACGGCAGGGCAATGAAGCATACGCCGCCGATCACAAACACCGAGGGAGTGGCATTCAACTGCCGCTCCCTCGGTGTGGAGGAATAAGAATGAGACTGTTACACCACTATAAAACCATAAAAAGAATGCTTATGCAATAAGCAGAACCCTGATTTTGATCTTCTAAAAACCTGATTTTGCGGGTTCTTAATCCTTTATGCTTCTCTCGCGCTTCTCTTTATGCTATAGAACGCTTAATTGTAAGCGAATTCGGAGGCAAGGCATTGCACCCAGACAGGCCTAAAAGTGTCATTATTGGAGTACTGGCGGCCGTTTTTTTTCAGTCCTTCGGCTTGTTGTATTCCTCCATTCCGGGCGGCATCATCATGACCCTCCTCCTGGCAGCAGGATATGTTGTCTATTACCTCGCCGGGCCATCACCCTCTGCATTCATATTCTTCTGGATTCAGCCCCCGGTCAATCTCATCTGGTCAATCATCGCGGTGACCAGGCACAATAAAAAATTAATGAAAGAGCTGCAGGGAGTGTTCTTTTAATCGAGCGAGGAAAATATGAACAGGCGTTCTGTCATTCTTTGTCTCACGGTCATGCTCGTGCTTGTCTCAGGGGTGATTGCCGGGGATAATCCTTTGCCGGAAGGCAGCACCGCCGGAAACGTCGAGTCGCCAATAAAGAAAGCCAGGCTGCAGGAGTATAGGAACGACATTCCTCAACAGGGCAATTACTATGAGTGGGACGGCAGCAGGTGGCAGCAATACAAGGCGGGCATTTCCCAGCACGGAAGCTATCTCAAAGAAGTGACGCCCGAGGAGAAATCGCCTACATCACATGCGCCCATACTAAATGACAAAAAAAAGTAGTCATTGCGAGGAGCGCAGGCGACGAAGCA
>CAZWCD010000006.1:35827-39135 GCA_964632275.1 uncultured Thermodesulfobacteriota bacterium | reverse complement strand
AGGTAATGCCGATGCCCTTATCATTCATGCCCAAACCGACGTCGACAAAGGCGGGAGTAAAAAGGTGCACATACGAATTGTCTCCGTTGTTCGGGACAATCCTCATAATCGATCCGTTGTGTTCGGTGGTCTTCTGATTATCGGTATTATGGGCGAGAAAGGTGCCGGCCGGGGATGAGACGGCAAAGGCGGTACAGCCTGCGTCCGGGCCTGCTGCCGCCGCTGCCTCGGGGATATTCAGGGCATCGATGGCGAAGGCACTAATCAGCACCATGCCCCATGCCGTTTGGTATTCAATGGAGCGGGCTTCCTGCAGGCCGAGCGCCATGCCCCGCATATGATCCTTTATGCTTTGCGGGATCAAGGTTTCGATTTCATCATATCGTCCCTGAGCAATGTCCGCAGTCACTCCCAGGAGGGAAAAGATGTCGGCAACGTAGATGAGAGTGTCCGGATATCGCCTGGCAATCTGTCTCCCAATGCTCTCATAACTGCCTTTGAAGGTTTCGACCGGGTACCGCATGGGAATGTTACTGGTGCAGACGTCCCCGTATCCGTCGCCGTCACTGTCCTGTTGACTTTGGTTCGGAACGGAATAGCAGTTGTCATCACCATCACACAGGCCGTCCTCGTCCAGATCGTATTGCCCGTTGCCGGGGCAATAATCGCAGACATTCCCGAATCCATCGGCATCATCATCAGTCTGGCCCGCGTTCGGTGTACTAAGGCAATTATCAATCGCGTCATCGATGCCATCTTTATCCCAATCCGCGGCTTGCAAACCAGCCGATGCACAAAGCACGATACTCATTGTTAAGCACACTACTAAACAGATTCGCTTTGCGTCCATGGTCATTCCCCCTTCCAGAGCATCTCAAACAGCAGAGCAAGCTGCCGGGTTTGCGAGGCGGTGCTGCAGGCAGACCCGCGCTTACCCCCCTACCCTCTTTTCTTCCGCCTTGCTGAGTATGATTTTAGCCGCGGCGAGCTTCTTGTACACCGTTTTGGTTTTTGCGCTGTCGCCTTTTGCAACCGCCTTGAGAAGGTCCCCCTCGAGTTCCGCCACCTCGAGCAGCTTGTAGTAATCCAAGGATTCCTTCAGGTGCGCCAGCACGATTTTGCCGGTCAAAATGGGATGATTGTTGGTGACGTTGGCGTCCTTAAACCGGGTTCCATGCTCCAGTTCTACATCAAGGCCGGCCCTGAATTCTTCCGGATCAATGGGCATGCGCGTGATGTTTACCATGCGCAGTATTTTTTTTGCCTCCCCGATGCTAACCTTCGGCGCCGGCAGGCGCGTCCAGTCGCGAAGCCCCGCTTCCTTGCATACCCTCTTCACCTCTGCAGCAGTCACATAGTCCGGTAGTTTCATCAGAAAGCCCTCCTTTCTTTTGTATGGTTCGCTCATGGGATCAGCCTGCGCCGGGTTGATTCGCGTGCGACAAGTCGCGCGGCGCAGCACTTAGCCCGGGGCCACCATTCGCAGCGCATTTCTGCAAACGCCCAGACGGGCTGGAAGCGTGCCTATATAATCCCCGTCCGCCTGTACATACACGGTTTCCCGGGAGCACACGTCGATTTCGCGTCTCTTGGCGTAATAGATGCCTCCCTGCCCGGGATGACGGCCGGCAAGAACGCACACGGCGTTCTTGATCATCCTCAGCGGTCCCCGGCCGGTAAACGCGCAGAGATCAAGGCAATCATCCTGCAGCGATGCACGGGGCGTCACCATGAACCGTCCGCCATAGAATCGGGACTTTCCCACAACCGCGCTGTACGCCACCACCTCCTCCCCCGGGTCCATCCGAAGAGAGATGGCGGTCCCGGTATATTTTGCAATGGCCCGTATGCCGGCGCCGATATATGCGGCCTTACCCCACCTGGCAACGCTCGCCCGCTTCATATCATGCATCACGCCGCCGTCAAAGCCGATACCGGTCATCAAGAGGAAATAGCGCTTACGATCCTTTCCGCTGTCGTCATCGCGCAGAATCACATATCCCGGGTTAACCGGCTTCGGAATGCCACGTATGATGGCATCAACCGCGCCTTCCGGATCTGCGGGTATGCCCATTTCCATCGCGAGCAGATTTGCCACTCCCATGGGCAGCACGCCGAGGGCGGTCCTGCTTCCCGCGAGCCCGTTGGCCACCTCATTGACCGTACCGTCGCCGCCCGCTGCCACGACGATGTCACATCCCCGGCCCGCTTCTTCCGCCGCCCAATACTCGGCATCTCCCCGCTTGCCCGTTGACCGGATGGCCGGGCAAACGCCCCGGGCGTTGAACGCGCTGATCACCCGGTCTAAACTGGCTTGCCTCGCGGAACCGGCAATTGGGTTAACTATAATCGTTATTTGCACTTATTATTCGATAAGTAAGATTAAAATGCTCAAGCTAATTCGCAGGGTAAGCATTATCGAACCGGGATGCCGCCGACGGCTCTAAGAACGCGCAATCGGGCAATGCGCCCGGGCATGATCATGATTCCTCGATTGCGGCAACGATCAGATCCCCTACCTGGGAGGTGGTATAGCCCATTTTGCCGGCCGACTGGCTTTTCATTTTTGCTATGACCGTAACCATTGCCCGCTCAAGCAGCTGCGCGGCTCCAGCCTCCCCGAGGGTTTCAAGCATCATCTGGCAGGCGGAGATTGCGGCAAGCGGATTGACTACGTTCATGCCGGTGTATTTGGGGGCGGAACCGCCGATGGGTTCAAACATGGAGGTGCCTTGGGGATTGATATTGCCCCCCGCCGCAATGCCCATCCCTCCCTGGATCATGGCGCCGAGGTCGGTGATGATATCACCGAACATGTTATCGGTTACGATAACATCAAACCACTCCGGGTTCTTGACCATCCACATGCAGATGGCGTCCACGTTGGCATAATTGGTGGCAATGCCCGGGTACTCACGCCCCACCTCATCAAACACCCGCTGCCAGAGGTCGTGGGCGTAGGTAAGCACGTTGGTCTTGCCGCACAGGGTGAGCTTGTTGTTCTTGGCGCGCTTGCGGCACAATTCATAGGCATAGCGCACACAGCGCTCGACCCCCTTGCGGGTATTGATTGATTCCTGGATGGCAATTTCATCAGCGGTTCCCTTCTTGAGGAATCCGCCGCTGCCCACGTACAGGCCCTCGGTGTTTTCCCGTATCACCATAAAATCTATGTCCTGGGGACCCTTGTCCTTGAGCGGCGTGTCCACATGGGGATAGAGCTTGACCGGCCGCAAATTGATGTACTGGTCGAGCTCAAACCGGATCTTTAAGAGTATGCCTTTTTCCAGGATGCCCGGCTGCACATC